>JBKCTR010000018.1:0-4156 GCA_046318755.1 Planctomycetaceae bacterium | reverse complement strand
TCGACTCCGCGCCCGGTTTTTGGTAATGTGTCATTTGAGATTCCTTTCTGATGGGGACACCGGCGGAGAAATCCGCCTTGGCGATCCCCCAAGAAGCCTGAACCACAGAAATGCGTGCGGGTGTTGCGGTCTCCCTACCGGAACCCCAGACACCTCAATCGATCCGTGCCGCAACAGGCGGAATGCGGCACGAAGCGTGGCCCACACACCCCCCAGCACACACCTCTCATCCGCGAGCTGCGGTTTCGCCATGCGGAACCGGCTCTAGCCGATGGGGTGGGAGACGCTCAACAGCGCCAGGAACAGAGGGAAATTCTGCCCTGCCGGCCCACGCGCAGCGGTGGGGGTGATTTCCAGGCGCAGAGTGTCTCGTCGGTCGGCCAGTCTGACCACGGGAACTGCGGCGGACAGTGACTGTCCACCCTTCCGGCACCGTCCAGAAGGTCATTCTGTCCATCGCCGCTCGCGAGTGCTGCGGGTCGCGACAGCTCGGGCTGACATCCGCCGGACTGACAATCACACGGGGCTCCGGGCCCGCTCATGGGCGCGGGCGAAATGTTCGTCCCGGCGCTGGGCCGGGCTGGTCGCAGTCGCTGGCCGGCACGCCGAGCGCAACAGGCAGACTGCGGGATTGTGGGCCGGTTTTCCTGGATCATGCTGGACTCACCCCAAGTGCACAGCCACCCGCTCCACCGCGCAGCGGAACAGCAGCACGAGGAATTCCCCAAGCATGCCGCGAGCAGCAGATAGCTGACCAGGAGCAGACGCCACATCTTCCAGTTCCAGAACCGACCAGGCATCGCCCGACCAAAACTCAAAGAATTACACCCCATTCCCGACCGCGAGTCCAGATCGAAATCTGCGGCGGGGCAGTCCGCTACTCCGCCTGTCCGGCACCAGCAGTCCAGCGACACCATTCCTCCCGGCGATTTACCGGGCGGGGCCCAACCGGATCCAGCCAGCCCTATCGCAAGTAGACAAACTCATTCGCCGCCACCGTGGTGTGACACAGCACATTCCAGGCCGCACGCCGATTCTCGGGACTCACGGGCTGCCCTGTGGCCAGAGCCTGTTCCAGCTCGCCCAGGTACTTCAGCGACTCATCCACTTCGGCAGGAGCGGGAGACCGTCCATAGGTCCGCCGCCACAACGCGGCGATCCGGTCCTCATCACTCCCTTCCTGCGCCAGCAGCCGCGCCGCCAGCCGATCGGCTGACTGCATCACGAACTCACTGTTGAGCATCAACAGCGCCTGCGGAGCGACCGTCGTGGTCGCCCGATCGCCGCTTGGCACGGCCGCGTCGGGATAGTCGAGCAATTGGAACAAGTCGTAGACATTGTTCCGCACCACCGGCAGATACAGCGACCGCCGGTCACTGGTGTAGTCGGTCAGATCCTTGGACGTGTGGTCGAAAAAGTACGCCCGGTTCTTCACCTTCAGCAGCGAGCCCCCCACCTGCCGGTCGAGCTGATCCCCCGCCGCCAGCAGCGCATCACGCACCGCCTCGGCTTCCAGCCGCCGCACGTCGGCCCGCCCGTACAGCCGGTTCTCCGGATCTTTCTCCAGCCCCTGCGGCGTGGCGGTGCTCGACTGCCGGTACACCGCGCTGGTCACCAGCAACCGGTGCAGCTCCTTCAGCGACCACCCCTCGGCGACAAACCAGTTGGCCAGCCAGTCGAGCAGCTCGGGATGACTGGGGGCTTCTCCCAACAGTCCGAAGTTGTCGGTGCTGCGGACCAAGCCCCGTCCAAAGTGCCACCGCCATACGCGGTTCACAATCACCCGCGAGGTCAGCGGATGCCGGGGGTCGATCAGCCACTGCGCCAACTGTCGCCGACCACTCTCATGGGGAAAGAACTGCGGCATCACCGCCCCGCGAAAGACCGCCGGGACCGACCGCGACACCACCTCACCCAGCTTCAGCGGATTTCCCCGCAAATGCACCGCCACATCGATCACCTGATCCTCGGTCACTCCCATCGCGGTGGGAACTTCAGGGCCCGTCTTCTCGAATGCCGCGAGTTCCTCTCGCTGCTTCTTGAGCGCCCCCTTGGTCTCCTCGGGATACTTCGCCTCCAACTGCTCGGGCGTCGGCTCCGGCGGGGTGGCCGCCGCTCCCGCTTCACCGGCCGCCTGGTCGGCCCGCAGCGCCTGGCGGGCGGCCGCATTCGCCTGGTCGACCGCCTGCCGCAGCGCCAGTCGCCGTGTGCGCAATTGCTCGCCAAACATCCGTTCGACCTCCCGGGCTTCCTCCCCCGGCAACGGATTCTCGTGCCACTTGGCGACCTTGGTGTACTGATCCATCGTCTTGGTGCTTTTGAACACCCCCGCCAGGGCGTAGTACTCGCTCGTCTGGATGGGATCGAACTTGTGATCGTGACAGCGCGCACACCCCAGAGTCAGTCCCAAAAAGACCCGCCCCACCGTCTCGATCTGCTCGTCGACGATGTCCATCCGCATCTTCGCCTCGTCGACCTCCGCCAGCACCTTCGGGCCGATCGTCAAAAATCCGGTCGCCGTCAGGTACGACTGCCGTTGCGACTCGCCCGAGGTCAGCAGCAGATCACCGGCCAACTGCTGCGTGAGAAACTCGTCGAAGGGGAGGTCGGCGTTCACCGCCGACACCACCCAGTCACGGTACCGCCAGGCGTTTCCGTGGCACACATTTTCGTCGAGCCCGTTCGAGTCGGCGTACCGAGCCACATCCAACCAATGGCGGCCCCACCTCTCACCATAGGCGGGCGAGGCCAGCAGGCGGTCGACGACGCGCTCGTAGGCGTCGGGGCGTTCTTCGGCCAGAAACGCCGCAATCTCCCCCGGGGTCGGGGGCAGCCCCGTCAAATCGAAGGTCACCCGCCGCAGCAGGGTCGCCCGGTCGGTCTCAGGTGCCAGGGTCAACCCCTCAGCCTCGAGCCGCTGCAGCAGAAATTGATCCACCGGCGTCTTCACATGCTCCAAGTGCGTCACGCTGGGGGGCACCACCGCAGCCCGGGATAAGAAGGCCCAGTGATTGGGATCACGCGTGCGCCCCGCTGTGGCCGCCGTCTGGGGGAAGGGGGCCCCCCGTTCGATCCACCGCACAAGGTCAGCGATCTGGCGGTCGGTCAACCGACCCTCGGGGGGCATCTTCAGTGCCTCGTCGGTCTGCCGCACCGCCTGAATCAGCAGGCTCTCCTCGGGCTTCCCCGGCACAATGGCCGGTCCGGTATCCCCCCCCTTCAAAAACGCCTCGCGGGAATCCAGTCGCAGCCCGGCCCATTGCTTGGTCGCCCCATGGCATCGACCACACTGTTCAACCAGCACCGGCCGGACCGCAGTTTCGAAGAAGGCCAGCTCTTCCGGGTTGGGGGGGAGCTCGGCCGCGGGGGCTTGAGCCAGCAAAAGACCCACAATCAGCGAGTACATGGCGTTCGTCCCAGAGAGCGGAGGCGAAAGAAAGCGTCAGACGGTTCAGCAGGGAATCCAAATTCCCAGTGATCCTTGTCGCCTTCATTGTCGCGTCAACCACGATTGATGCAATCCAGAACCGTTTCGAATTCGGGCGGCCCCTCCGCCGTCTCTCACCCCAGGCGGTTTGACTCGGGTCGTCGTGCCAGCCGACACTGCCGCCACGGTACGCTGCTGGCTGGTTCGCCCGCATCGCCGTCTTCGGCCACTGAGTCCACGCGGGCGGCAGGCAATCATCCGTTGTCGCTCTGATGGACGTTTGTATCGACCAGGCCCCGAGTACTGGTCGTCACGCCGCTGGTTTTCCCCGGCGTCTCGATATCGAACGCGACAACCGCCGAGCACACGCTGGAAAAGCCCCCGAACTCGCAATAACCCAATTCCCGATCAGGGGCGGCTGGATTTCCCGAATTTGATGGAAATCACCAGTGATTTGGTTTTTTCGCGTTCTCGAAAAGCGTCACAACACGTGCAGAACCAGAGACTTATGTCACAAAAAACTCTTTTTTCCAGACGTCGATTTTTTTGCAGTCCATGGGTTGAATCGAGCTTCCCCACTCTTAAAATCCTCAGCGACAATCTGTCCGCAAGGACGGAAGGTGTGTTGGGCCACACCGTGGTTTTTGTCTGAACGTCGACCTCTTGAGATCGCCGATCGGGCCGTTTGGGCTTGCTGGATTGGCACTGCGATCGCGGGTTTGACTTGTG
>JBKCTR010000017.1:0-4392 GCA_046318755.1 Planctomycetaceae bacterium | reverse complement strand
CCCCAGAAGGTGTAAAAGTAGCGGTCGCCGGTGTTCTGACGCCAGAGCCAGGTCGAATCGGTCCCCACGAACAGCACGCGCCCGATGCCGAAAAAGTGCCAGGCAATGAGAGGCTGTTTGCCGAAGCCATTTTCGACACTGCCGTTCACCGCCAGCACACTGGCGGCCGGGCTGGCCCGTTCGCACGCGGCGGCCCAGAAGAACGGGGGCATCCGCTCCCAGGTTTCGCGGTTCTGCCCGGCGTCGGGAGAGAGCCGCAGCAGTTCGTGCAGCTCCCCCTCGGGAGTGACCGCGAGGCGATAGGGGTTGTAAACGGGGGCGAGTGCGCCGTTGGGGCTGGCGGCCAGCCGGACGGGCAACAGCTCGCGGTCACTCTCGGACCAGGAGTGCGGCGTGGCCCGGGGCCCTGCCGCGACAATCAACCCCAGCCCCCGCTCTTCGACCCCCTGCCGGATGAGCGCGAGGAAGCCGGTGGGGAGCCGCTCGACCGCAATGTCTCCCACAATGATGGTGTGGTACTCGCACAGTTCTTCGAGCGTGGCGGGATACGGTCCGGGGGTCCCGGGGGGAATGGTCTTGCGGGCCAACTCACTGTCGAGCAGTACGTCGACTTCCGAGGCGGTCCGTCCTTCGAGCCCATGATCGCGCCGCAGGGCGTTCTTGAGGAAGCGAAAGTCCCACCGGGGGGTGCCGTCGATCAGCAGCACCTTCACCTTCCCCGCCGCCACCCGCAGTTGCGTGGTGTCGCTGTTGTTGGCATGCAGGGGGACCAGTTCACCAGGCAGCACGGGAATGACCACATTCAAAGTGCGCAGGCCGGGTTCCTTGGCCTCAAAGCTCAGCTCCATGTGCTGCTGTTCGCCACTGGCCAGCACCAGCCGGCGGGTGGCCAGCGGGGTGGTGCCATCGAACAGTTGCACATCCACCGGCTGGCCATCGAACCCGGTGCTTTCGATGGTGACCGAGACCTGGGCGGTGTCTCCCACCGAGACCTGTCCCGAGGTGAACACGTCGACCACGGCCACGTCGCGCAGCCGACCGGCGGGGCCGACGGGGACCGCATGCACCGGAGCATGCGCCAGTCCCGCGGTCCGGGCCGCCTCGGCGGGCGAGACCCCCCCGGTGTTTTGGCCGTCGCTCAGCAGCACGATGCCGTCCACCGGCCGACCCGCCGCCTCTTCAAACACCCGGCTGATGGCATCCCCCAGGTGCGTCGCGGGAAAGGTGGCCGTGTCGTCGAGTGCGGGGAATTCGGGGTGGGCCGTCTCCAGCGTCAACGGCTGCAGGGCCACGGCCGCTTGATAGAACCGCACCTCATGGCTTTTCTCCAGCTCCGTCCAGAGTGGCCCCGCCTGCCGCAGCACTGACCGGGCCAGATCGAACCGGCTGAACTGCTGCAGCGCCTCGACCACCTCCGCCGGCAGTGGTGCCGGTGCGTTGGGTTGGGAGCCGGGAACAGTGGATGCGGGGGTGGGACCAGGGGAGAGTGCCGGATCGGAATGGGGAACAAGCCCCGCGGCCTCGGCCATCTGGCGGGTGACCGTCTCGCTGTCGAAGGGACCGGCCGGCAGCCGCATGCTGTCGGATTGGTCGAGCACCACCGCCACCACGGGGCGTTTCTCGACGCGCTGATCGAGCTTCAAAAACGGGCCTGCCAGGGTCAGCAGCATCAGGCCCAGAATGATCGCCCGGGTGGCGGTGAGGGTGTTGATCAACCAGCCGGGTGCCGCGGTGAATTGCCGCCTTTGTCGGCGGCGCATCCACCAGACCAACGGCCCCCACACCAACAGGCCCAGCCACAGCAGCCCGGGGCGCTGGAAGGCGAGCTGTACCTGGTCGAGGTGCGTCAGCACTTCGCGATCGGCATACCCGATCGTGTCCAGAAACCATTTCAGCAGGCCGGTGGGAATCATGCCGGGCCACACCGTGCGACCGCCGGCGGAGCAGACATCACTTCTGGTCTCCCTTCACCTTGGCCAGCCGTTGGTAGTAGTTGCGGATGAACTGCTGATAGCCCTCGGGACCCTGTTCGCGCAGCCCCTGCAGCAGTTCTTCGCGGATCCGCGGAGGAAGCTTCAGCAGCACGGTGCGGGTGTCGAGGTCGAGATCGACGAGGCGGGCGTCGACCGGCAGCACGGGCAGTGTTGAGGGAGTGGCCGAGGCGCTCCCCGCCTGGTTGGGGGGAGTCGCGGCGTTCGCCGTCATCGGTTTGGCGGCCGCGTTGGGGTCGGCACCCTGGCGGGCGGCCTGCATGCGGGCGGCCATGGCCTTCGCCTCCTGCACCCGCTGCGAGTTCAACAACTCGGCCAAGGCCTGGGGATCGAGGGGGCGTGGACTCTTCGAATTGTCTCCCTCGGCCACCGTCGGCTTGCTGGCACCAGACGATTTATGAGAAGCCCCCTGCGGGGGCTGGCTGCCGTCGGCGGGCTCCTGGCCGGTGCCCTCGCCTGCCGGTGGAGGCGTGGGAGTCGACCCGGGGGGCATGTCGCCAGGACGCCCCGCCGACTTGCCATTGGCCGGGGCCGATTCCCCCGTGGGAGATTGCGACGCATCGCCCGGATCGGTCGAGTCCATCTCGCCCGGCTGGGGCGGGGCGTCTCCCTCGGGACCTTCCCCCGTGGCGGCCTGCAGTTCGTCGATCAGGTCTCCCAGCGACTGGAAGTCTTCGGCCAGGCTCCGTTCGGCGGCCTCCAGCTCGGCCTTCTTGGCCGCCTCGCGGTCCGACAGGGCCTGGCGATCGGGAGCGCGTGGCCCCTGCGGAGAGGATGTCCCTTTTGGTGGGGAACCGGCGGGAGGCGGATTTCCCTTGTTCCCATCACCGGCTGGTGACTCCCCCTTCGGATTGGCTTCCGCCCCGGCTGGTTGATCGGGAGCGGGCTTGCCGGACTCGGCTGTCCCCTTCTGGGGAGTTCCCTTGTCGGGTGCCCCGGCATCCGGTGTCCCCTTCTCGGACTGACCAGGGGTGGGTTTTGCCGGGGTGGGGGGACTGGCGGGGGTGTCGTTCGAATTCGGCTGGCCGGCGGGGTTCTTCGCCGGGGTGTTTTTGCTGGCGGCGTTCTGGGCCGGGGGAGACTGGGTCGGGGAGGACTGGGGCGGGGAGGACTGGGCCGAGGGAGACTGGGGAATGCGGGTGGGGTCGGCGAGCAGTTGGCGGGCCTGGTCGAGCCGGGGGTCGGCCCGGGTTTCCAACTGATCTTGCCGTTGTTCGAGCCCCGCCAACGCGGCCTCGGGGGCCGCCTTGGTCTCGGCCTGCAGCTCTCCCTCCGTCTGGTTGTACCGCTGCAGGTCTTCGCGCAGTTCCGAGAGGAATTGCTGCAGGGCTTCGAGATCCTGGGCGGTGGTCTGCGCTTCCTGCGAGAGCAGTTTCTCGCGCAGCCGGTCGAGGCTCGACTGGGGATCTTGCTGCGCCTGTTGGGTCGCCTCGGCCAGGGCTTTCATTCGCTGTTGCAGGTCGGTCAGGTGGCGCTGCACCTGTCGCCCCTCCTCGGCCAGGGCCGGGACGTTGGGGGCGGGCTGCTTCTCGGCAGAGCTGGCCTGCTGCAGATCATCGGCGAGATTCTGCAGCGGCTGAATGCCCTCTTGCTGCACACTGTCGGGAAACTGCTGCCATTGCTGTTGCAGTTGGGGGGGCAGCAGCGAGAGCTGCGAGGCCTGATCGGCGGCGGCCTTCAGTTCCTGTGCCAGTTGCTTCCCCGCCGCGAGGTTTTGCGCTTCCTGCTGCGCCACCTCGGCCAACTGCTGCTGCACCTCGGCTACCTGCTGGTGGGTTGCCTCGTCGAGCTTCGGCTGGGGAACCGGGGCGGCCTCGTTGGGCTGGGGGGCAGCGGGCGGCTCTTTCGGTTTCTGCGGCTCGTCGGTTGGATTGGCGTCCTGCTTGGCGGCGGCGTTCTGGGCTTCGGCACGTGCCTCGGCCCGGGCGTCGTCGAGCGTCTTCGACAACTCGCGATTCCGCTCGCGCAGCTCGTTCAGCCGGTCTTCGACGCGCTGCTGCTCCTGCACCAGCTTCTCGAATTTCTCGGCCAGTTGTTCCTGCTGCTTCTCGAACGCCTCGAGTTTCTTGTCGGCCGCGTTGGCGTCGTTCTGGATGCGGATGGTGAATTCCTGCGTCGACCGGCTTTGCTCTTTTCGGTCGTGCGCTTCGAGACGGTATTTCAACACGTCGCCCGGCTTCATCCCGAATTGCTCGAGGTCGAGTGTGTACAGCCGGTCGTCGGTGGTGACACCGGGGCCGAACCGCGCGATCGGACGGCTTTCGAATCCCGTCACCCCGGGGGGCTGAATGGCCAGCGTGAGTTTGGCCAGGGCCAGATCGTCGTAGGCCGAAATCGCCACCGGCACCCGCACCGGTTTCGAAAGGGTCAGGTCGACCCCGGGGCGGCCCACCAGAATCTG
>JBKCTR010000016.1:0-23276 GCA_046318755.1 Planctomycetaceae bacterium | reverse complement strand
ATGTCTGTATGGGGTGTCTTGGGGCCGCAAACGCCCCAAGACACCCCATACAGACATCGCGCCCCGCGAAGCCGAAACCAAAGCCGCGGGGGGGCGGACCTCTGTGTCCGCTCCACTGGGTAGCCAACCGACAACCCCCGCCCCAATGGGCAGCCAAACCGCTCAGTCCGAAAATGCAATGCCCGCCCATCCGCGCATCCCCACGAAAGAGTCCAAAACCAGCCTGGCGGGAGCGCGGACCTCTGTGTCCGCCCACTGCTCATTCATCCGCAAAGCCCCGCACCCATGGGCAGAGGACGCGTTGGGGCCGCAAACGCCCCTTCAGGACATGGCCGTTCTATGACGGAGGCCGACGAACGACGAAACATGGCCTGGCATCGAAATGACGAAGGGCTGAGCCGATCCGAATTTGTTCTCGGCCCAGCGGCACGATTGTCTCCCGACAAACGCCCAGCGGAGCGGACACAGAGGTCCAGCGGCCGTGGGCCGAGAGAGTGGAGTAGAGAAAGTGGAGCAGTAGAGACGAGGAGCGGGGGGAGCGGACACAGTCGTCCGCGCTCCCGCGATGCTGGTTGTGTTGGGCGTGAACGGCTCGGGGTTCGGACGGGTTGCCCCCGCATCCCCCCTGCGGGGACCTTCTCCCCCCACGGGGTGGAGAAGGATCCGATCCAAGCCAGCGCGCGCCCATTGAACGGTTCCTTCCCGATCACCCCCAGTGGCGACAGCCGCGCATGCCCCCTCTCCCGCGAATCGACTCGCGCCAAACAGAGCCCCCTCGCCCGCGGGAGAGGGCTGGGGTGAGGGCGAAAGGGCCGCTTTTTTCGTGCTGTCTGTCCCGCGTCGTGGATCTATCACTCCACTCTCTCTTGCTCCACTTTCTCGGCCTCCGGCCGCAGGGTGAGGGCGAAAGGGCCGCGTGGTTCTTGCGGTCTCTCCCGCTTTTCTGTTCTCTCACTCCACTCTCTCTGGCTCTACTCTATCGGCCTCGGGCCGCAGGGTGAGGGCGAAAGGGCCGCGTGGTTCTTCCGGCTGACACACCAAGTGCACGCCAAGCGAGTTGTGTTGGCCGTGGCCGGTTCGTTGTTCGCACGGTTCTCCCCACACTCCCACCCCCCACTCAACCCCAGACCCCACCGACCTCGCGTCGGTCGGTGAACGAGATCTGCGGCCAACACTCGATGCAACAGACCCGAATCCATGCAGGACACCCCCGCGATGCAGAAATATGTACCTGTCCCCTTTTACGTACCGGTGCAACAGACCCGAATCCATGCAGGACGCCCCCGCGATGCGGAACTCTGTACCTGTCCCCTTTTTCGTACTTTGGTTCGGTGTTCGAACAGCCCACGTCCAGCGGATCGGCTCACACGGAGGTTCGCCCCCCCGCCAACCTGTATCTCGGCCCAGGCGGATGGTTTGCTTGGGTGGACGCCCAGCGGGACGGAGGGCTGGGCCGATCCGGGGTTGTTCTCTGCCCGTTGGGACAGGGGTTTTCCGATGAATCCCCAGCGGGCGGACACGGAGGTCCGTGCTCCCGCGGCGCTTGCTTCCGCTGCCGCGAGATGACTTTCGGCAAGTGGAGCCGGCTCGGTCGCGGGCGAGGATGGGGTGAGGATGAGTCGCCCGAGGGTTTTTCAGCCCGAGGGAGGACGCTGCTTCGAATGCGTTGGTCCGACAAACCTGGAGGTTTGTCGCCACGATGCAACGGACACGGAGGTCCACGCTGCCGCCACGCTTGCTCACTCTGCCAGGATGGCACGAGTGGGTTTCAGTCTTCGGTCTCGTCGTCCGAGGCGATGCCCGGCAGTGCGGGGGTGACGAGGCGGGGCGGGGGCCGAAATCCGTCGGTGCCCCAGCATTCGAAGGGCAACCGGGCACGGGCCTGGCTGGTCCAGCGCAACAGCAGCCACAGACAGGTCAAGCTGGCGGCGAGAATGCCCCCCATCATCAGGATGTCGTTCACGGGGCGCGGGCCTCGCTGAGGCAACAGGCTGACCAGCGCGATGATCAGCGGGATCAGGAAGGCCATCAGCAAGACCGAAATCATCAAGAGGTAGGGCATGTCGGCCAGATTGTGGACTCCCACGAGCGAGACCGGCCATTGACCTGCTCGGCGGGAAGTATGCAGGCCGGGGTCGAGCCAGACCTTCACCGCCTGCCTGCGGGCCGAGAGGCAGGCGGTCAGGCTAAGCAGCGTGGCGAGGGGCAGCCCCCCCATCATCAGCAGGGCGATGCCCCAGAAGCCGGCCGGCATGTTGCCCGGTCCCCGGGGCTGATTCCGCGCGATTTGCGAGGTGATCACCACCAGCAGCATCATCAGCAGAAACGCGGCCAGCAGTGTACGGGTCACTGCCCGGGCAAAGCTGAACCAGCCGCAGGCGCGCCCCCGTCCCTTCACGGGATCGGTCCGCCACAGCCAGAGACCGGTCAGCCAGTCCTCCAGCCCGAAGTGGCAACAGAGCAAGACCGCCGAGAGGGGGGTGCTGGCGGTCAGCTCGAAGAGCAGCAGCGCAGCCAGGGAGACCGTGGGCCAGTACCAACGTTGCCAGAATCTGGCCAACCCCTTGCTCTCCAACGGTTCGTCAGGTTCGTGAGAGGACTCAGACGGAAAGGACATCCGGGAATGCCAGAGGAGATCCGGGGCACACGAGAGCCTCGAATTCTACCACACCGACCGCGAGTCGCCTGCCACCGCGAGCCGGGATTTGGGAGCTCCGGTTGGGAGCTCCGGGGAGCGGGATCGAAACCGGTCTTCCTCCACCGTGGTCCCGAACCGGCGGACCGAACGTGACCCCGCGAGAGTGGCGCAGACGATCCATTGGATTGCCCGGAGGCATGGCCGGGGAAATGTGGCGAACGGTGGGACCAGCGAGGGAGGGATCCAGTCGTGTGTGAGGGAGTTGGATGTCTCGGCCCCCACCATTGGACGCTCACCATGTCCGGCCGACGAGTGTCGCTGGCGCGACAACCCGAGGCTGAGGAAAGTCTCCTCATGGGGGAATGGGTGGGACGTGGCGTCGAGCCCGAGAAGCTGGGCCACTGCGTGCTGGTGGCGGGGCCGGTGTCTCACGCCGGGGTTCACTGGAAAACAGAGACTGATCGGTTGGTCATCTGGAGGAAACCAAAACGTCTCCGGCGGTCCGTGTGACCGGTGGGGAGTCTGTGGTTCCCCAACCGGGCGGCAACGCTCAACAATTGCCCCGGCATCGCGGCACGGCTATAAACAGGCGTCAAGTTCTGCACTGTCGTCCGCCATACCGGGGGTGTATCCCGGCACGACCCATCGAACCGGATCCAACAGACCGGCGGGGGGCTGGCGTAGAGACGTGTATGATCAACCGCATCCGCACGATGTCTGAGCCCGGGACGCAGTCGCTCGAGTCTCCTCCTCCGGGGGGTGGGGTGAGTGATGCGCGTCTGGTGGAAGCGGTGCGGAAGGGGGACCACGACGCGTTCGGCGAACTGGTCAAGCGGTATGAAGGGCGGTTGATGAGCGTGCTGCTGCGGTTTGTGCGTGATCGAGAGCTGGCCCGCGACTTGTCGCAAGAGACTTTTCTGCGGGTTTACGAGCGGCTCGAGCAGTTCGACCCGTCGCGTCGATTCGGCCCCTGGCTGTTCCGGATTGGGGTGAATCTGGGGCTCGATTACATGCGGCGTCGCAAGCGGCGGCTGTGGCCGCTGTTGTTTAGCGAAAGCCGGACCGAGACCCCTCCCGATCCCGCCTCGGCCGATCCCCGCACGCAGCTCGATCTTGAGCAGGAGGTGCGGTTTGTGCTCGAGCAGATTCCGGAACATTACCGCACGGTGCTGGTGCTGAGAGACCTGGAGAATTTTTCGTCGTCTGAGATTGCGGCCATTTTGAATCGCAAAGAGGCGACCATTCGGTGGCGGCTGGCGGAAGCCCGCACCAGATTTGAACAAATCTGGCGGCGGCGGCAGGCTGAGCGGCAACCCGAAGACCGGATTCCTGTCCCCGGTGACAGCGAGGAAGAGACCGACCATGTGGATGAGTAAGTGTCAGAAGTACCGTCAGGATCTGGCCCTGTTGGTGGGTCAGGATCTGGATACGGTGGCCCAGGTCGAGGCCGAGCGGCACGTGGCGACCTGCCCCGACTGTCGCGCCCATCTGCAGTCGCTGCGATCGGGCCAGCGGGTGCTGCTGCAGGCTCGCAAGCAGTCGCTGGTCTCTGTGGCGGAGGAAGCCTCGGTCTGGGGAGGTGTCAGCCGGCAGATCCGCGTGCTCGACGAGCGGGCCGGGCGGACCAACTGGCGGGGGTGGCTGCCGGCGGTGGCCCTCGCGGCAGCCTGCCTTACCGTGACCGTGATCACCACCGACATGTTGGATCCGTCCCGTTTGGGTTCGACCCGGCAGGTGGGGGATCGTTCGGGAGCAGCCTCGTCTCCGCAAGGATTGCTGGCCCCCAATCGCAATGTTGCGAACCCGGTGAATTCCCAGCCGATGCGCGTTCCGCTCCCCTCCTCGGATCTGCAGTTGAATCAACCGGATGACGATTCGAACGGAATCCCGCGACGGGGTGATCGTCCGCGGCGGTTCAGCACGGGGGCGTTCCGCAGTCTCTAGACCGACATTTTCGCAGGCTGGTGTCAGACCCCGGTTCGGATGTTCCGATCCGGGGTTTGTCGTTTAAAGAGGCGGGCGAGGGGTTGTGTTGCGGACTGCGGCAGCGCAATTCTTGCGGACCTTTGTGCCCAGCCAACCCGTATTGACAGGGTTTCCCCTCTAAAATACTGTTCCCAAATTGCCAAGACGGTGACCCAGGGAGGGCTCACCATGCGAACTTCTCGGATCCCAACGCCACTCGGCGAAATGGGGGGGGAGGATCGTCGGCGGGAAAGGATTCTGGACCATGCGGACTGCGCCCCACATTTGCCCGGGAGATTGCGATTTCCCGAAGTACGCCGGGGCGCGGGCGTCGCGGGTCGGTCTCCCCAGCGACCCCCAAGGCTCTCTCTGGGTGGCAACGCCCTCTCATGCGGTCCGGGCGGAGGCATTTTCGCGGAACTCCCTGGTGCTGCGCCAGGTGGTGACCCGCCCCGCGCTTGCCATGCCCGCGAGCCGTGACACCCCAACCGGGCTCTCTGCCCCGGTTGGCCGTTTCCGCTGCGATTGGACTTTTTCTCTTGTTCCCGCAGGTCAATGACGCCATGGACACGATCTCTTGTGAACCCCTCGCGAGCGCGAGCAGCAGTCATACGAATGCGTCGGCCTGCCGGATCTGCGGCAACACCCACCTGGTGCGAATTCTGCACCTGGGGCATCAGGCCCTGACAGGGGTGTTCCCGCGGACCCCCGACGAAACGGTTGTCTCGGGACCGGTGGAGCTGGTCCGCTGCGACGCGGCACACCAGGGGTGCGGATTGGTTCAACTCCGTCAGTCGTACGATCCCCGCCTGATGTATGGCGACAATTACGGGTATCGCTCGGGACTCAACCAGTCGATGGTGCGGCACCTGGAACACCGGGCCGCGACCGCGCTGGCCATCGCCAAACCCGAACCCGGCGACCTGATTCTGGACATCGGCAGCAACGACTCGACCACGCTGCGTTCTTATCCGGCCAACCGCTACCAGTTGGTGGGGATGGATCCGACCGGAGTGAAGTTCGCCCGTTACTACCCTCCGCACGTGACGCTGATTCCCGACTTCTTCAATCCGCAGGCGTTCCGCGCGCGGTTTCCGGGACGGAAGGCCCGCATCGTCACGTCGTTCGCGATGTTCTACGACCTCGAAGATCCCCAGGCCTTCATGCGGGGAGTGGCCGAGGTGCTGGATCGCGACGGGATCTGGGTCTTCGAACAATCGTATCTGCCCAGCATGCTCTCGCAGTTGGCCTACGACACGATCTGCCACGAGCACCTCGAATACTACGCCCTGAAGCAGATCGACTACATGGCCCAGCGGAATGGTCTGCGGATTGTGGATGTCGAATTGAACGACACCAATGGCGGCAGCTTTTGCGTGACCGTGGCGCACCAGGGCTCGAAACACGAGGCCAACGAGCGGGCCATCGAGGCCCTGCGGCGATCGGAGGAGGAGCTGGGACTCGACTCGGCCCCGATTTATGACCGTTTCCGGCAGCGGGTGGAACAGCATCGCGATGAGTTCCGCCGCTGGGTGCGGAGCGAGACCGCCGCCGGGAAGACCTTCTTCGGCTACGGAGCCTCGACCAAGGGGAACGTGCTGCTGCAGTACTGCGACTTCACGACCGATGAAATCCGGGCGATTGCCGAGGTCAATGAGGAGAAATTCGGACGTTGCACACCGCGGACCCACATCCCCATCCAGAGCGAGACCGATGTGCGGGCGCAGCATCCCGATTATCTGCTGGTGCTTCCCTGGCACTTCCGGACGGGCATTGTGAAGCGCGAGCAGCCTTACCTCGCTGCGGGGGGGAAGCTGGTCTTCCCACTGCCTCATCTGGAAGTGGTCGCGAGTGACGCCGCGTCGCGGGCCGCCGTTTGAGCGGAACGCTCCACGACACACCCGGTGGGCAAATCGGTCTTTCGCGAACCCGACACGAGTTACGACCAGGAGCAAGAAGTTGATCATCAGCTACGCCCAAAACCGGGAAGACGTTCTGTTGAACCGTCTGTTCCCGGAGGGCTACCACGGTTTCTACATTGATGTGGGAGCCAATCACCCGCTGAATGGTTCGGTCACGGCGCATTTTTCGCGCGCCCGGGGCTGGCGCGGGATCAACATCGAACCGACGGGGCTGTACCACGAGCTGTGCCGGGAACGTCCCCGCGACATCACCCTGAACTGTGCCGTCTCCAACCTTCCCGGCCAGGCGATCTTCTACGAATTCCCTCCCGATACGGGGGTTTCCACGTTCGACTCGGGGAACGCCCAGTTGGCCGCCCAGAAACTGGGGCTGGCACCCCGCGAGACGCCGGTCCCGGTGATGACTCTGGCCGAGATCTGCCGTCAGCACGCTCCGCCGTGCATCGACCTGCTCTCGATCGATGTCGAGGGACACGAGCGGCAGGTGATCGAGGGGGCCGACTGGCAGGCCTTCCGCCCGCGTGTGCTGGTGATTGAAGCGACCGAGCCCAACTCAACGGTCACCACCCATGAGCGCTGGGAACCACTGCTTGTGCAGGGGGGTTATCTGTTTGCCACGTTTGACGGCCTGAACCGCTACTACGTGAGACAGGAGGAGCCCGAACTCGCCACGCGGCTGCGGGTTCCCGTGAATGTGCTCGATGAGTATGTCCCTATTCGCGAACTGCGCGCGGTCGAGGAACTGGCGGAGTTGAGATTGCGGCTGGCCACGATGGAGTCGCTGGGCCCGCTGACCCTCGCGATCAGCCGCCGACTGAATCGCATCGAACAACGGTTTCCCGGTCTGCACCGCCGAATCTGCCGGTGGCTGGGACGCGAACCCCGTGGTTTTGCCGCCCTGTCTTCTCCCTCGCAGTAGCGCCGCCGCGCAGGAATGCCCCATGCCGGGACCCTACGACCTCTCGTTCTGCATCCCCACCTACAACTTCGCCGACTTTCTGCCCCAGACCCTCGAGAGCATCGTCTCGCAGGCTGACGATCGGGTGCAGATCGTGATTGTTGACGGGGCCTCGACCGACAATACCCCCGAGGTGGTCGCGCAGTGGCAGCGACGATTCCCCCACATCAAGTACGTCCGTCGGCCGGCACGCTGTGGTGTCGACCCCGACATTCTCGAGTCGGTCAAGCAGGCCGATGGCGAGTACTGCTGGCTCTTCAGTGCCGACGACATTCTGGCCCCGCACGCCATCGCCCTGATTCGGGCCGAGAGGCAGCAGCCCTGGGATGTCTGGCTGACGAATTTCGCCCTGTGTGACCGGGAGATGCGCCGGGTCGGGCGACACCGCATTCTGGCAGTCCAGGAACCGACCACCTTCGACTGGAACCAGCCCGAGCAGCGGCGGGCCTACCTGGAGTTGGCCGAGACCACCACGGCGTTCTTCAGTTTCATCAGCGGCATCGTCGTTCGCCGGGATGCCTGGATGAGTGTCCCTGACCAGTCCGAGTTCATCGGCAGTTGCTGGATCATCGCCGCCCAGATCTTCGCCCTGGTGAAGCAGGGACTGGTGGTGCGCTATCACCCGGGAGAAGCGCTGTGGAAACGGGGAGACAACGACTCGTTTCTGACGCAGGGGCTGATCCGCCGGCTGGACCTGTCTGTGACCGGGTTCCGCAGGGTGGCCAACCACTATTTCGGTCCCCGCAGTGCCGAGGCGCGGGCGGTGTCCCGCACGTTGCGAAACGAGTTCTCTCCCTGGTTTCTGGCGCACCAACGCATGCGATTGTCGACTCCCGACGATGTTCCGGTGTTCCATCGGATCGCCCGCAATCAGTATGCGGATGGCAACCTGAAGGAGCGCTGTTGGGGCGGGTTGCTGCGGCTGCCTTTGCCTGTGCTGCAGGCCGTGCGGCAAGCACACACGGGTTGGAAAACAATTCGCGGTGGATTGAGGGGAATGGTCCGAGGGGCGGCCCTCCGCGAAGATCCCGTTTCCAGCTCGTGAAGCACCCACCTGCCAGACACTGTCGGCTGCCTGGTCCGCGACCTGGCCCACCTCACCACCCGCTCCGGGCGAAGACTCGAAATGACACAATTGACAGCCGCATACGGTGATGGCCGCGGGACGGCGGTCGAGAGGCAGCGTGCCGGAACGGTGCCCCGCGAACCCGACTCCACCGCGGTGGAGGTGGTGGTCATTCGACCCAGCCGCGCCTGGCAACTGATCGACTGGCGTTCGCTGTGGCGATATCGGGAGCTGCTGGCAATTCTGGCGTACCGCGACATTTCGGTGCGTTACAAACAGACTGTGCTGGGGGCCGCCTGGGCGGTGCTGCAACCCCTGATGCAGTTGGTGGCCTTCTGGCTGTTCTTTGGCCGCATGGGGGGGCTGGAGGGCAAGGTCGCAGGAGACTACTCGTTGTTTCTGCTGGCCGGGCTGCTGCCGTGGCAACTGTTTTCGACCGGTGTCGGGCAGGCGGCCCAGAGCATCGTCAGCAACAGCAACCTGATCAGCAAAGTGTATTTCCCCCGCCTGGTGGTGCCGTTGGCCGCCCTGGGGAGCCCGCTGGTCGACTTCGCGGTGGCCTCGCTCGTGGCCATTCCCTGGCTGGCGATTCGTGGGCTGGGCTGGCATGGCAGCCAGTGGCTGGTCCCGGTCTTCCTGTTGGGTATCGTGCTGGTCACGATCGCCATCGGGGTGGGGCTGAGCGCGCTGGTCGCCGAGTTCCGCGACTTCCGCTACATCACCGGGTTTCTGCTGCAGGTCTGGATGTTTTTCTCGCCGGTCGCGTATCCCCTGGCGATCATTCCCGCTGGCTGGCGGCTGGTCTACGCGATCAATCCGCTGGTGGGGTTGATTGAAGGTTTCCGGTCGGCCCTGCTGGGGCAGCCATTCGCCTGGGGACCGATCGCCGTTTCCACACTCTCACTGGCGGTCCTGCTGGTGGCCGGGCTGGCCTGTTTCCGCCGGGCCGAACTGCGCCTGGCCGACATTGTCTGACAGGTCTCACACTGCCGTGGCCACTTCCGCCATCCGAGTTTCATCCTTGGGGAAACGCTTCCAGTTGGGGGCGAAAACCGAGTCCTACACCACGTTTCGGGAAGCCATCAAAGAGGCCGTCCAAGCCCCCCTCCGTCGGTTCCGTCACCTGGCCGGATTCTCCCGCGCGCCACAGATCGACCAACCGGGTGAATTCTGGGCTTTGCGGGATGTCTCGTTTGAGATTGCGCCGGGCGATGTCGTGGGGGTCGTGGGCCGGAATGGGGCGGGCAAAAGCACGCTGCTGAAAATCCTCTCGCAGATCACCAGCCCCACCACCGGGTGTGTCGAGATTGCCGGCCGGGTCGCCAGCCTGCTGGAGGTGGGAACCGGTTTTCATCCCGAACTCACCGGTCGCGAGAACATCCGACTCAATGGTGCCATCCTGGGGATGACCCGCCGCGAAATCCAGGACAAATTCGACCAGATCGTCACGTTTGCCGAGGTCGAGCAATTTCTCGACACCCCGGTCAAACGCTATTCCTCGGGGATGTACATGCGGCTTGCCTTCGCCGTTGCCGCGCATCTCGATCCGGAGATCCTGATCATCGACGAAGTGCTGGCGGTGGGGGATGCCAGTTTTCAGAAGAAATGCCTGGGCCGCCTCGGCGAAGTCGCGGCGGGGGGGCGGACGGTGATTTTCGTGAGTCACAACATGCAGGCGGTCAACCGGCTCTGCAACCGGGGCATTCTCTTGTCGCGCGGCCAGGTCGTCGCGAATGGTCCGGTGGACGAGGTGGTGCAGCACTACATGACCGATGGCAATCATAGCCCGGCCGAGCGCGAATGGTCGCCGGGCGAGGCCCCCGGAGACAATGTGGCCCGGTTGGTCGCGGCCCGGGTCATCAATGAGGCGGGGCAAACCACCCAGACGAGCGACATTCGGCACTCTGTGGGGATCGAATTCGAATACGACGTGCTGACCTCGGGAGAGTCGCTGGTTCCCAACATCCACCTCTATAACTCCGATGGCATCTGCGTGTTCGCCAGCAATGGGTGGCAGAACACCTCGCGCTCCCGCTCCCGGGGCCGCCACCGCAGCACGGTTTGGATCCCGGGCAATTTCCTCTCGGAAGGAACCTTTTCCGTCGCCATCGCACTCAGCACCCTCGAGCCGATCATGGTGCACTTCTGGTCTCCCGATTCCCTCTCGTTCCAGGTGGTCGACACCATGGAAGGGGAATCGGCGCGCGGCCCTTACGCCGGGCAGTTTCCCGGAGTGGTGCGACCGCTGCTTCCGTGGCACACGGTGCCCGTGATCGAAACCTCCGCCTCCTGAGCGCGGTGGAGTCTGGTGGTGTGCCGGCTCGATGCCAGACGGCTCACCTCCCTCGACGCCTCCCGTTGAGCGCGACGTGGCACAAACACTTCGTCGGGGAGTGCCGCTGGCTGGTGGCGCTCTGCGAGGCGATTCCCGCAGTGTTCGCGCGCGGCCCCACGGGCCGTTCTCGCGGGGGGGAGTCGATGGGCAGCTGGCGTGACAGACGGGCCCGCACCTTGGCGACCCGGTGCCGACCCGACATGCCGGTTTTCCGCAGGGGGCCTCAAAGGGCGAAAGGGGCGACCAGGCGGGGGAGCGTCCCGGCACTGGAACCACCCCGGCGATTGGGGAACAACAGCAGTCTCCCCGACGATCTCCCCTTCATCGAGTCCCGCGCGTTGGTCCCGATCTGTCTCGGCCAGCCGGTGGTCGTTCTTCGCACCGCATCACCTGCCGTTCCACCGTCTGGCATTGGCCAGCACGGGGGGCGAAGCGGGGAAGAAGGTGCAGCCAGAGATCGCCCGGCTGCCGGGCTGTTTTCGGAACCTGCCCGCGGGGCCGTGGTCGCAGTGCGGAGTGTCTCCCGGGCGGGGCCACGAACAGCCCGCGTTGGAAGCGGATGGGGCCACCCACGCCCGTGAGTCAGCGAGTGGGCCAGGAAGATTTCCGGGAGGTGGGGGGACTGGTCACTGGGGGGGACTGGTTACTCTTCGGATGGCGTGGAGGCTCTGGCGGCCCGTCCGACAGACAGCCGTTCCCGGGATCGAATCAGACTTTCTGGCTCGATCGCTCAAGGCGACGGAGCCTTCCACGATGCCCCGTGGATCTGTCCGGCGCTACCCGGGGGTCAGGCGGCCCGCCGGAGGGAGGGCCGGCCGTTTCCTCGCAGGCACTCGAGGTCCGACTGCACCATCTGCCGCACCAGTTCGTTGAACCCGCATTCGGGGACCCAGCCCAGTTTCTCGCGGGCCTTGGTCGGATCGGCCAGCAGCAGGTCCACCTCGGCCGGCCGGTAGAACGCGGGATCGACCACCACGTATTTCTTCCAGTCGAGCCCCACCTGGTCGAAGGCAATCTGCACGAACTCGCGAACCGTGTGAGTCTCTCCGGTCCCCACCACGAAGTCATCCGCCTCGGGCTGTTGCAGCATGAGCCACATCGCCCGCACGTAATCACCGGCGAATCCCCAGTCACGCTTGGCGTCGAGGTTGCCCAGCCGCAGTTCCGACTGCTGCCCCAAGGCGATTTTCGCGACCGCGTGGGAGATTTTGCGCGTCACAAACTCCAGCCCCCGCCGGGGAGACTCGTGGTTGAACAGGATCCCCGAGCACGCGAAGAGCCCGTAGCTCTCGCGGTAGTTGATGGTGATGTAGTGCCCATAGACTTTGGCCACACCATACGGGCTTCGCGGATGCAGCAGCGTGGTCTCCCGTTGCGGGGTCTCGTGCACCTTCCCGAACATCTCGCTCGAGCTGGCCTGGTAGAAGCGAATGCCCGTATCGACCTCACGGATCGCGTCGAGCAGCCGGGTGACCCCCAGACCGGTGGCCTCGGCGGTGAAAATCGGCTGTTCCCAGCTCGTGGGAACGAAACTCTGCGCCGCCAGGTTGTAAACCTCGGTCGGGCGGATCTGGGCCACGAGGCGGGTCAGCGAGTGCTGGTCCAGCAGATCGCCGAAATGCAGATGAATCCGGTCTTGCAGATGCTCGATCCGCTCGAGGTTGGGGGAGCTGGTCCGTCGCAGCATCCCATGGACCTGGTAGCCCTGCGAGAGCAGCCACTCGGCCAGGTACGAACCATCTTGGCCGGTAATGCCGGTGATCAACGCGGTGCGCTTCATTCTCGAAATCCTTTCCGACACCCCACGAACCGGGGCACTACCAGTGGTCCCACCTGGGCGGGTCCCTCTCCTCGGGACCCCCCGCGCCCCGCGATTGCGCTTCCCTCCCATCCACCAGAGACAGGACGGAGGCCAAACCGGGTCGACCATCACACCCGCGGCATCTTCTACTGGCATGGGTAATTTGTGTCAACCAGAGATACTGCGTCGAGCGGAGAGGCGTGGCTTTCCGGGTGAGGAGCCTGGGGAGTGCGGCTGCGGCAGCCAGGTTTTGTCGCTGGGTTTGGAAGGCGGGTGCGGACCCGACGTGGCGGCCCTGGGGACCCACGCGGGCGGACTGCACCCCCTTGGATTCACCATCGCGGCAGGGTATCCTCCAGCGGACGGATGTTTACCGCATTCGTCTCCTGTTGTGGCTTTCTGTTCGTTCGCAATCGCCGAGGTGTTGTGATGGTTTGTGCCGTTCGACGGAGTCTGGGAAGTTCCTGCCCGGGTCTTGGCCGATCGACCGGCCTGTGGTTGCTGTTGTGCTTGGGCATGTGCCCGCAGGTTGGCTGGGCTCAGGCCGCCAAGGGGCGCAAAACAGGTCCCGAGTTGGAGAAGGTTTCGGGGAAGATTCAGGAGCTGGAATTCAAAGGGAAAACCGCCAACCTCGTGATTGAACGTGCGGATGGTGGTGATCCATTGGAGCTTCTGGTGACCCCCAAGCTGAAGGTTCAAATCAGCGGTACGGCCGATGCCAGTTTCCTGGGGGCGAAGCAATCGATCGTGGCCCGGGGAGCCTTCGAGTCCAACAAGGAGTGGTTTTCGAAACGGTTCGAGGTCTACCCGGGGTCGGCACCACCCATGGCGGGAGTGCAGCCCGAATCGGAGAAGGGGGGGGCCTACGTCATTGCGGGGACCCTGTTGGCCCATGAGAACGGCAAGCTGTTGATCAACGCCGGGGGGAAACAGGTCCCGGTGAATTTCGAGCAGGGGGGAGATCCCGAGATCCGGGTGTTCAGCAGCCAGCTCGAATTGGCGAAGGTGGGTTCAGCGATCGAAGTGGAAGGTTCGACACGGGGAGGGAAGTTCCTGCCGCAAAGGGTGTCGATCCAATTGGCAGATCCTCTCACTCCGGAAGACTTCGCGCCGCGGAAGCCCGAGAAGAAGTCGGCGACGGCCAAGACAGCCACCAAGTCGAAGAAGGACGGGGGAGGGCAGCCGGCGAAATCGGAGGATGAGCCCGAACCCCCCGCCGGCGAATTCGACCCCGATGATCCGTTTGGCGACAAGAAGAAATCGAAGTCCCCCGCCCCCCCCAAGCCGGCCGCGGAACCAGGTTCCCGCGCCGCTCAGGGCTGAGTGGCATCCCTTCCCGCGACTTGCGCCGTCTCGTGCCGTGGACGAATCCCCGCTCGACCGAAACATCCAATACATCAAGGGGGTGGGGCCCCAGCGCGCGGCGTTGCTGGGCCGCCTGGGTCTGAACACCGTCTCGGACCTGCTGTTCAATCTGCCGCGTGATCTGCTCGATCTGACGCGGGTGACCCCGATGACGTCCATCGTCGAGGGGGAAAGTTGCCAGGTGCGGGGTCGGGTGGTGGATCTCGACGCCCGTCCCACCCGGCAGGGAGGGACCATTACCGGGGTCGCGATTGAAGACCAGGGGCAGTATGTGCGGGGCATCTGGTTTAATCAGCCGTGGATGCTGTCGAAGTTCAAATTCAATGATTGCGTGCTCTTCTCGGGGAAGCCCAAGCGCCGTGCGGGACGCTGGGAGTTTGGCAGTCCCCACGTGCAGTGGCTCGATCCGGATGATGGCGGAGCCCACGGGGGTGTGCTGACCCGGTATCACCTGACCGAGGGGCTGAAGATGCACGAGTTGCGGCGGATCATCCGCGGGGCGGTCGAAGAGCATGCCCACCTCGTCCCCGATCCGTTGCCGCCGAGTTTTCGGGATCCTCTGGGGCTGCCCAGCCTGGCCGAGGCTGTGCGCCTGGTTCATTTGCCAAACACGGTCGAGCAATTTCAAAAGGGTCTCAACCGCATCGTGCACGAGGATCTGCTGGAGTTCCAGGTGGGGCTCTCGCTGCGTCGTCGCGCCTGGCAGCGGACCGCCTCGGCCCCGGTGATTTCCCTGACTGCAAAGGTCGACGCGCGGATCCGCCGTTTGTTTCCTTTCCGTTTCACCGCGGGGCAAGACCGGGCGATTGCCGAGATCTGCCACGATCTCGCGGCGGGCCGGGCCATGCACCGCCTGCTGCAGGCGGACGTGGGGGCGGGCAAAACTGTGGTGGCCATCTATGCCCTGCTGCTGGCGGTGGCCGCCGGTCACCAGGGGGTGCTGATGGCCCCCACCGAGGTGCTGGCCCGGCAGCATTGGCAGACCTTCGAGCAGTGTCTGCAGCACAGCCGCGTCGAGCGGGTCTTGCTGACGGGCACCCTCTCGTCCGCCGAACGCCGGGCCGCCCACGAAAAAATCCGCTCGGGCCAGGCCCAACTGATTGTGGGGACCCAGGCGCTCATTCAAAAGGATGTGAGTTTCTCGCGCCTGGGGCTGGTGGTGATTGACGAGCAGCACCGGTTTGGGGTGCGGCAACGATCGCATTTCGTGAATGACACCAGCAGCACTCCGCATACCCTGGTGATGACGGCCACCCCCATTCCCCGCAGTCTGGCGCTGACCCAGTTTGGCGATCTGGAGATCAGCCTGGTGCGGGAACTGCCTCCCGGCCGACAACCGGTCTCGACCCACATCGTCGCCGCAGGACCACAACGGGCCAAGGCATGGGAGTTTGTGCTGCGCAAACTCGCCAGCGGGCGGCAGGCCTACATCGTCTGCCCGCGGATCGATGCCCGCGAGGGGGATCCACCCCCGCGGAGCGATGTTGCGGTCGAGGAGCCTGGCACCACGCCGGTCGGCCCCGTGGACGGTTCTTCGGCGGAACAGGTGTTCCACGAACTGCGCCAGGGGATTCTGAAGAATCACCGCGTCGGCCTGCTGCATGGCCAACTGGGGGGCGAACACAAGCAGGAGATCATGCGGATGTTCCGCCAGGGGGAACTCCAGGCGCTGGTCTCAACCACCGTCATCGAGGTTGGAGTCGATGTTCCGAACGCCTCGTTGCTGGTGGTGTTTGATGCCGAGCGGTTTGGCCTGGCCCAACTGCACCAGTTGCGGGGCCGGGTGGGGCGGGGGGCCCACCAGGGCTATTGCTTTTTGTTTCCCTCGGCCGACACCCCCGAAGCCCGCACGCGTCTGGGGGTGCTGGTGCGGTACACGGACGGATTCGAGGTGGCCGAGGCCGACTTCCGGCTGCGTGGTCCGGGAGATGTGTTGGGAACGCGGCAACACGGCGACCTGCCACTGCAGTCGGCCGATCTGCTGCGGGATGCCGCGCTGCTGGAAACCACCCGCGAACAGGCCCAGGAACTGGTCCGATCGGGACAGCTCGACACGCCCGACTACGCACCGTTGAAGCAGCGCGTGCTGGCGCGGTTTGGGGAGTTGATGGAGATCTCGGGCGGCGGTTGAGCGCCTCAGGCCGCCCGTCGGCGATGGATTCCCAGGCACTCCTGGGCCGCCGCCTCGATATGCCGGTGGGTGACCATCCCGGCCTCCTCCGCGAACCCCAGCAGCAACGCCAGGTCGCAGAGGCGATTGATTCGCCGGGGGTTCCCCCCGGAATGTTCCTGGACGGCGAAGAGCGCCTCGGGGGTGAAGAGGGTTCGTTCGGCCCCGGCGGCGTTCAGCCGGTGAAGGACATAATCGGCCGTCTCGTGAGCATCCCAGGGCGCCAATTCGCACTGGACCGACACCCGATCGGCCAAGGCGGGCAGGCGGTTCAGATGGGTCCGCAGACCTCCCTCGCCAATCAACAGGAGTGTGGGGGGCGGCCCCCCCAGGGGGCGCAGGTCGAGCAGCGTGCGCAGCACGTGCAGAACCCCCGGGTCTTCAATGAGGTGGGCATCGTCGACGGCGAAGACGGGAGAGACTCCCTGCCCGGCCAGTCCGTCGAGTGCCCGCTCGATGACACCCGCCGCGACATCCAGCCCCCGATCGAGGGAGCCCGGGGACTCCCGTGGGCAGGTCAATTCCCATGCCAGGTAACGGAGCGTTTCACCGGCGTTCAGTTGGGGAAACCGCAGGGGCAGCACGGGATGACGGCGGGCATCGAGGTGGTGGGCCAGCACCGACAACAAATGCGACTTCCCCAGCCCGGCATCGCCCAGCAACACCGCCGCACCGCGGGCGTTTTCGACCACAACGCGCAGCCGCAACAGGGCTTCTTCCCCTCCCTCGGCGGGGAAATGACCGGCGAGGCCGACCCAATCGAGAAAGGGATCGGTGGCGAGCCCCCAATGGTGCTGGTGCATGCGCTGTTCCTTCAAGCCAGACCCGAGGGAGCGGGTACCTCAATGACGCCCAGCAACGGCAACACGCCTGAATTCACCAGTTCGTCGAGCCGCGGATCGCCAGACTCATCCCCCACCTGCCGGATGTCGAGCAGTGCGTCGACCAGCCGGGGATCGGTCCACTGCTCGCGATCCAACTGTCCCCAGTCTCCGCCATCGATCAGCACCACCAGTGCGGGGAGGGGGTCTTCCGGCCGCGCGACCGGTCGGCACAGAGATTCCTCCAGTCCGAGATAGCCTTCGCGGGTGACGAACCAGACCCGCCCGGGAATCAACTCGGAGGGAGCCGAAGGTCCCGCTTCCGCCCTTCCGTCGGCCGACCCCGCGTCGACCAGCAGCACACCCAGCGGGGTTGAGGCCACGAGGGCATCGGCCAACCGCAGCAGCACGCCGGCCCGGTTGAGCGCCTCTCCGGGACCCGTGGTCAGAATGCGCCAGCCGCCGCTTTCGCGGGTCCAGTCCTCGATTGCCGTGGCGACCGGCCGCAGGGGCTGCGACGCAGAGTCGAGGTCAGAGTGGAATCCGTCGTCGGACATGGGCCCGGAGGGAACCGGCGCCAGATCCGCATCAGAGGCGACGTCGGCCGTGTCGGTGGCGGCAGGATGGTGCCGCGGTGCGGACTCCAGGACGGGGGGGGTGTGGCCCCGGGGGGTCTGCGGTTGGCCGAGCAGTCGGCGCAGGGCGTTGGCGAGAGGGCTCATAGTGGGGAACTCGAACTCGGGGGTGAGATCTCTGGATCAATCGATCCCTCAAACCAGACTCCCTCGGACTCGCCGGTCTCGACAGCCCGGCGTTCGGCTGCGTCGGCGGCCTGTTCGAGCGTGGCCGCCTCGGCATCGCCCGGAGCGGAGGGTTCCGCGATGGCGTCCCGCACAACCGGCGGAAGCGAGTCCCCCAGGTCCGGGATGGACGACGTGCCCAGGGACTCAATCTCCCCAGGCAGTGGCAGCAGGTTCTGGTCGATGTCTCCCAGGAAACCGATGATCAATCCCGCTCCCGAGACGATGGTCAGCCCCAGTGCCAGGCCAAACAGCCGATGCCGGAGCCGCCGCCCGAATGTCAGCGGTCGTCCCTGGGAGTCTCGGCGGCCCAGCACCTGCTCGAGAATGACCAGACCCCGCGGCTCCGACTCGGTCCCGGCGGGTTCCAGCGGCAACGCGGGAAGCACGAGGTCTTCGGGCGGTGCTTCGGGGACCTGAGGGGTGTCGGCGATGACCA
Organism: Planctomycetaceae bacterium; assembly: GCA_046318755.1. Taxonomy (GTDB): domain Bacteria; phylum Planctomycetota; class Planctomycetia; order Planctomycetales; family Planctomycetaceae; genus UBA10511. Next base: position 4,996 of record JBKCTR010000016.1, on the reverse strand, counting down.
GAGGGAATTCGACGGTGGGTGTCGACGTCTCTTCCCGGGGCGGATGCGGCGCGACGTCGGTCTCCGGCAACACCACGCGGAAGGGAGGCCGGACCTGCTCCGACGGCGTGCGTTGCGGACGAGGACTGGATGCCGGGAGGGACATGGCGGTTGGGACAGGATCGGAAAGAGGGCCAGGGAGTTTCGGAGCACGACCCGAATCGAACTTGAGTCGAATGTCCGTCCGCCCACTCAATCTGTTGTTTCGACGCCGGGAACAGGGAACTTGAGGGATTTTCGAATTGCAGCAGTTGGGCAAGCGGGGCATTTTCGAATTCGAATCGGCGGGGGCGGGTTTTGGGGGTGGTGGAGAGCCCCGTTCCGCGGAAATCGATCCGCAAGGGGCGTTGATGGCAATCTCGATCCCCAGCAAAAACCTGCAAGTCTGGCTTCCACGACTTTGCACGATGTGCTTAGAATCGTTTCAGGTGAATTTGACGAAGGGCTGGCGTTTGCGGAGATGTCCGCCGCGGACGTGTGGCAGTGAACAGCAGAAGGCAGTGGTGCGATGCTGCATTTCACGTGTGATTGCTGCGGTGAGTCGATCGCAGAAAACCGGTTTGTGGTGCGGCTGGAGATCTATCCTGCTCACCAGTCGTCCGGTTTGTCGGAAGAGGATCTTCAGCCCGATCACCTGCAGGCTCTGGCCCAGGAGCTGAATTCCCAAGCCGATGCCGAGAAAGACCTCGAACCGCCCCGCACGCGGGCGTTCCGCTACGATTTGTGCCCGCGTTGTCATGCGCGGTATGTGCAGGATCCACTGCGTGTGGCCGGCGCGAAGCGATTGAATTTCAGCGAGAATTGAACGGCTGATCGCCATGGTCCGACCCCAGGCAGAGTTACAGCCGACCAGACCGTCGGGTGGGGGATTGGATCCTCGCCGGATCAGGGCGCTCGCGCTGGTGGCCGTATTGGTCCTCTGGGCGGGTTGGCGAGTCTGGGAAGTGAGGCGGGCCAGTCAGGCCGCGAAGCTGGCCCCCGGCACCGTGAGTTCCCCAGCCCCTTCAATCGGCGACACCCCGTCAATCGGCGACACCCCGTTGGTGAGCGACCGTGGGGATCCCCCGGCTGCAGCCCGGCCTGCCCCGGCGAAACGCGAGTCTCCGCCGGAGTCCGAGGCAACGTCGCAAGCGGGGCCGCAGAGGGGAGATCGCCCGACGCTTGCCGGGGGGACGGGAGGTTCGCGCGGGGGAGACCGTTCCAAGCTCGCTCCTCCGGTCAGTTCCCGTGGTGGTGATTCCCGTGGTGGTGATTCTCGGGGGGGTGATTCTCGGGGGGGCAATGCTCGGGGGGGCAATGCTCGGGGAGCACCCCCTCGTCCCGGACTGGACGATGAACGGCCCCTGCGGAATGGTCCGCCGGGCCAACGTCCCACTGCGGTGCCGCCAGCCCCCGCCAACCAGGAGGAGGATGGGGAGTCTCAGGTGGTGCGAGTGCGGCGCGTGGTGGATGGAGACACGCTGCTCCTGAAGGATGGAACCCGCGTGCGGATGATCGGCATCGACACCCCCGAGACCAAAAAAGAGGGGACCCCGGTGCAACCCTTTGGCCCCGAGGCTTCGGAGTACACGAAGAAGTTCTGCGAGGGGGGGACTGTGCGATTGGTCTTCGATGGCGAACGGCACGACGATTACGGCCGCTTGCTGGCGCACGTGTATGTGGGAGATCGATTTCTGAGCGAAGAACTGATCCGCAGCGGACTGGCCCGGGTGTTGTACCGACACCCCTATAGTGACGCGATGAAAGACCGGTTTCGGGCTGCCGAGAACGCGGCCAAGCGGGAGAAAAAGGGAATCTGGAGCCTGCCTCCCGACAAACGCCGGGGGGGAGAATCGCCCCCCACACCCTCCGTCGATTTCTGATGGGCTGAATCTGCGGGACGACGCGATCTCGACTGCCGGGTCTTGTTCGTTCACCGTGCGGCAGACCGCTGCCCGAGGGCTGAATCCAGCCGGATCAATACGACAGCGGGCCTGTTCGTCGGCATGACGGACAGGCCCGCTGGTGTTTTTCCGGGATGGCAGACAAGGACCCTGGTCCCTCTACCACCGGCAGTCGATGCCAAGCAGCAGGCCGTTCAGCCACAGGTCGCTGTTGGCGTTCATGACTTCGGTCCCGGCGGCCGAGTCGGTCAGGTCCAACTGGTTCGGGGCGAACGCGAGATTGCTGACCCACATGAACCGGTAGGCGGTCTCAATCGCCAGCCAGTCGGTGAGCCGCAGCTTGGTGCCAATCGAACTGTCCGAGATGCACGAGACGGGGAGCGATTCCGCCTGGTATGACCGGCGAACGATGGTATTGACCTAGTCGCCCAGGAAGGTGTTCTGATTGGCGGTATTCGCGGCGACGGCGAACTTGGTGTCGAGCGTGAACCGCAACCGCCACCAATCCCAGCTATAGCCCCCACCGATCTGACCACCGACGAGGTTGTTGTTCGCCTCGACGCGATAGTCGCTGGTGGTCATCGTCTGCGCGCCGCGAGACTGAATGGTCAGATCTTCGCGGAGCCCAAAGTAGCGGAAGCCCGCCAACAGGGTGAATCCCTCGATCGTCTGCCGATAGTTCGCCTCGGCGTTGTGAATGTACGAGCTGTAATTCACCTTGAACAAATTCGAGAACACGAAGTCCACTGTCGAATTCTGCAGGGTCCCGGCCAGACCCATCGGATTCGCGCTGGTGATGGTCTCGGCCGTGCTGAAGTCGTTCAGGCCCCAGTAAATCAGGTCGACACCGGAAACCTGGTCGAAATTGAAGCCCAACTGAAACAGCGCTCCCGGCTGAAACTGACCATTCAGATCAATGTCTCCGGTGCTCAGCAGGGTGGCCGAACCGGGAGGCAGATCGACGATCAACGGGCTGTCGGCAATGTCGGCCGAGCGGCTGAGCCATTGCACACCGGCTTTGAAGGTCATGCCGTAGTCGGGCGAGTCATACCAGCTCACCGAACCGGTCTGCTCTTCGAAGTGCCCGGAGGTCTCATTGGGCACATAGGGCTCGAAGAAACCGCCCCCGGTGGGGGATTGTCCACGGAGAGCCTCGCCGCCCCAGGAAACCGAGCCAACACCGGCGACAGTGCCTGCCAAAACCAGAGAGAGCAGCTTGCGACGCATGCGAGATCCTCCGCACGTGAACATCCCCATCGATTCACCTCGGCCCGACCGGGGGGTCCTTCCCCCGGTGCCGTGAGCCGTTGGAATCTCTGGCTACCTTGATTATCGGAAAAACAGGCCCACTCAATACAGTGAATACTTTGGAAATATCCGGGAGAGTGGGTAGTTCGGGCAGACTCGTCAAAAGCCGTCAAATCGCCAGAACCTGAACGTCTGAGCCAACGCCGCAGGCGCTGCGTCCCCGGGGAGCTCGCGGGCGCGATGGGGGCGTTTCGGGTGGGAGGATCCGAGAAGTGGGTGGGTCGAAATGCAACCAACCCCGGAGAACCAGGTTCTCCGGGGTCGGGGGGTCATCACTCCGCTGGCTGGCGACTTGGAACCTTACCCGCGGGGGTAGGTTTGAATGTCGGCAAACAGGGCGTTCAGGGCGTTGAAATCGAAGTTCTCCCAGGTCACGCCGTTGGACCAGACAATCTTTCCTCCCTGACGGCGGCCAATCATTCCCATCAGCGATCCCGACTTGGCCCGGATCGTGTTGAGAGACAACAGTTGCAGGCCGATCGTTTCCGTCGAGTTTGTGGCCTGGATCAGGCTGTTGGTGGCCGTGAGGGAGACCGCTTGGGCGGGACTGGTTCCGGCCCGTGTTCCCTGGATCACCAGGGCCTTCGTCCAGATTTCACCGTCGGACCAGAGGATCTGTCCGTTCGAGATGGTTCCCGTCCGGCCCAATCCCAGATCCTGCACGCGGGTGGGGGTGAGGAATCGGCCCAGGTTCGTGTTGCCGAACCGGTCGACAAACTGCAGGGTGGTCGTTCCATCCTGCATCACGCTGACCGCCTGCGAGCCAATCGAACTGGTGTAGTTGAGTGCCAGATCGAGTTTGGTCCACCTCTCGCCGTTGGCGAAGGTGATCACCCCGTCGCCAAAGGTTGCGGTGCCGCCCAATCCGGTAGCCGAGAGGGTGGTGGGTGACAACAGCGCTCCACTGGACGAGACCCCGGCGGCGTTGACGAAGGTCAGGGTGCTTCCCGACTGGGCGACCGACACCAGTTTGCCGACGTTGGTGGCCGTGGGACTCGAGAGCACACTCCACTGGCCACCCAGCGAGATTCGGAGCCAGATCTGGCCATTGGACCAGAGCAGGCGTCCCTGGTCGGCGACCGACATGTCGGCTGTCGCGGTGGTGCCGTAGGTGGTGGCCTGGACCCGATCGCGGGCGATGAACTTGCCAGCGGAGCCGAGACCGTTCTCGTTCACGAAGGTGAGATTGGCACCCTCCTGCGTGATGCGGGCCAACTTCCCGTTGATGGTCCAGACTCCACCCAGACTGTATTCCGAGCCCCAGGCCCGAACCTGCACGGTGACGGGGACAGTCGGATCGTCCGATTCCAGCAGTCCATCGGTCGCCTTGACGCTGAATGCGGAGATGGCGGTTCCAGTGACCCCCACGGCGGGAGTCCAGATGAGGCTTTCTCCCGAGTCGAGCACATCGCCGACAACCGCCGTCCGCGTGACTCCCCCGGCGACAATCTGCAGGGTGCCGGTGGTGTTGATGCTCTTGATCACGAACCCGATCGCGTCGTTGTTCGGATCGCTCGCGTCGGACAGACTGCGGAGACGGTCGTAGGTGATCGTCAGCGGGGTCTGTTCCTCGGCCAACACGATGTTGTTGACCCGGGTCAGCGTCGGGGCGAGGTTAACCAGGTTGACATTGACCTGCACGGGATCGAGCGAGGTCAGGGTGTTGTCGAGGTCGACGGCGGTCAGATCGAACGCCGCCTGGATGTCGGTGGCTCCCGGCAGGTTCCACAAGAGGGAATCACCGGGCAGAATCACATCGCCCACCC
>JBKCTR010000015.1:0-21762 GCA_046318755.1 Planctomycetaceae bacterium | reverse complement strand
CGAATTCCCTGCCTCAATCGACGGTCCGGTATCGCCGCCTCGAACCAGGCTCGCCGCCGTGTCCAGCCTGAGCCCGCCTGACTGTTTCAGTGGGCCGTGGCAGGCCACGCAACGCGCCTTCAGAATGGGGCGGATCTGCCGGGCGAAATCCACAATGGCTGGCGAATCATCCGCCAGAGCGGCGGAAGTTCCCCAGAGCAAACACCAGATGGCGCAACAGACGGCCAGCGCCGCCTGCCCCAATCGCCAGCCTTGTGGCCACATCATCAATCGGTCCTCGATTTGAGTCGGCGCACACACCAAAGCCCGTCCACCTGAATTCTGGGTGCTGCCAGATCAACGATTGTTTATACCAGACGCCTGAAAATCGGATCAACACTCCACCCTCCTGATCGCTGTGGAAGCGAACGAGTCACTCGAGGGCAGTGCGCGTGTGTCGGCTTTTATCTTCGAGCTTCGAAGAGGAGGGCGCCCCATTTGACTGGAGCTGCGGTTTTCCCGCGCGACACCAGACGGGGAGTTTGCCATTCTGGCCCCCAAGCCGTACCGGAAATCGCGCTCATCAATCTTACTGAAGGGCGGAGCGGAGTGCTGCTTCCACGGTCGGATCCCGAAACTGATAACCCGCGGCCAACAAGCGGTCGGGGACCACACGCGAGCTGCTCAGGAGGAGAGCGTCGGCCATTTCACCGAAGGCCAAACGGGCCGCGAACCCTGGTACGGGAAAAATCGTGGGACGATGCAAGACCTTGCCCAGAGCTTTGGTGTAATCGTAATTGGTGACCGGCTGCGGGCAAACCACATTGACGGGACCGGCCACCCCAGAGTTCCCCAACACAAATTCAATCACTCCCACAGCATCTTTCAAGGACACCACACTCATGTATTGCTTGCCGTTCCCGAGAATTCCACCTGCCCCCATCTGAAACGGAAGCAGCATCTGCTTCAGAGCCCCTCCCTGACGGCTGAGAACCACTCCGAACCGCAGATTGACAACGCGGGTCCCTGAACGCTGGAGTGGGTCACAGGCGGTTTCCCACTCGCGGCAGACATCGGCGAGGAATCCCGTTCCCGGAGAACTGGATTCCGAGAGAACCTCGTCACCACGATCGCCATAGAAACCGATGGCTGAGGCACACACGAAAACCTTGGGAGGAGCGGGGAGTTTCGCTAAGGTTTCAGCCAGCAAGCGGGTCCCTTGAATCCGGCTGTCGCGAATTCGGGCTTTCCGCTCGGTATTCCACCTTCCCGAAGCGATGCTTTCCCCGGCCAAGTGCACGACGGCATCAATGTCCGAGAGCCCCGAGACATCAATCTGACCCTTGGCTGGATCCCAGGAGGCGAGTTCCTTCGATCGATTCGCCGACTTGGATCTGACCAGCCGGACCACGTCATGTCCGGCAGCCGTCAATGTCGGAATCAGAGCCGATCCAACCAATCCCGAGGAACCACTGACCAGAATCCGCATGCTCATCTCCCACAGGAATCAACCCCCAAACTCATCATGGGGGCTCCTTGCCGTCATTCTCCGCACATCGACAGAAGTGTAGGGGGTTGGGCAATGTGCCGGGATCTGGCGGAGCAAGGCCGTGTCAGCAGCGAACCGCGGTTGGCCATTCACGGAGATGTCGGCAAATCGGCACGCACAGGGTTCAAGGGAAAGATCTCGACATCCACTCCCAGACTGCCAGCGACGTGGTCTGGAGGACGGGCCACCTCCAGTCCATGTGAACCCAACAGGGTGTCTTCGCATTGCAGAAGTTCGATATGGCGGACCGGGTAGGGAGGGTGATGGACCTGTCCGCAGTAGAGATCGCCACGTCGTCCCTGTGCGTAGAGCAGGTATCGCTCAATCAGAAAATGCTCGAGGGTCCCAGGCAGGGCCTGACCAGCGGGGCGCGGCCGATCCGGATCGTCGGCTCCCAACAAAGGACCGAACAGGGCTGTTACCTGGCAGCCGACGTGGCGCGGGCTTGGCCACAACCGTCGGCAATTGTACTGATGCAGCGTACCCTCGATGGAAAGATGCATCACCGATCGAAAGTACGGGAGATGCCACCCAAGACGGGCCGCCAGGACCGCGATTGAATTGGAGGCCTCCAGCGACAGAAACCAGACCCCCGGATCACGCCCCCGATAGTGGACATAAGTGCGGACATTGGTTTCGCAAAAATTGCTCAGTCCGGGCACGGCACAGAACCAGCGAGGCCGAACGTTCGCCATGTAGAACGGCACCAGTCCAACCCAGGCATCTCCGTCAAAAGTGTCGAGGGAGAGTCCGGGAGGCAACAGGGGGGCGATGAGTTCGGGGGGAAACTTCCAGTGCAGGAAAGTCAGATTCCGCCAGGTGTGATATCCGACCGCTGGACCAGCGGGCCGTCTCGTGGGAGCAATCCGATCGATGTCCGCGGCAGGAGTCAGCATCGAAAACTGGTGGTGTCGGTGGACCTTCGGAGCGTAAGGAAAGCAGGGGGGGCGACCCTGTACAACTGGCTGCGGTCATTCCGGCAGCGGTTGTCCCTTGGTCTCCGGCGCAAAGGGAAGGACGGCGAGTCCCAGCAGAAAGACGGCGCACATCGTCACTCCCGCCCAGCGCATCGGCTCGGGCTTGTCGCCATACGCGACGGTCAGATAGCCCAGCAGTGACGGACCAATCGCCGCGACAAACCGACCAACGTTGTAACAGAACGATGTTCCGGTGCTTCGCAGTCGCGTCGGGAAGAGTTCCGGGAAGTAGATGGCGTAACCTCCGAACAGGGCCAACTGGCAGAAGCCCATCAAGGGAATCATCCAGAAGATCTGGGAGAAGTTATCGAGGTAGGCGAACACGGCTGCTGTGGAAAACATCGCCGCCAGGAACGCGATGGCGAAGGCGGGCTTCCGCCCCAACCAATGGGTCAGGTAACTGAAGCCGTAGATTCCGAAAAACGCCCCCAGGTTGAGAACCATCGAAGTGATTCCGGCCCAGCGAGTCAGGCTGCCGGCATTCGACTTTCCAATGGCACCCGCCAGGGTTTTGCCAGGCAGAGTGGATGCCGTTTCCCGATCGAAGAAAGGCTGAAGCTTGGTCTGCAGTGGCCCGGGAAGGGCTGCCAAGCTGACCATGTCGGGGTTGTCTGGATCCGCCAGAAGCCGGGTGAATTCGGCGGCATAGCCCCCGCCATTTGGGGCATTCAGACGCACCAGTCCATTCGCGAAATCGCGGATGGAAGCCTCTGGCTGGTTGATCGAATCGAGCACCCGCTTGACGTTGCCCTGCCAGCCGGTCGGGACGTCGGTGATCGAAATTCGTTGGTCGCCATTGCTGTCCAGCAAGGCTACATCGGCTGCGGCCAGCCGCTTGTTGAGCACGAGCCGGATCAGGTCGACGCTGAAAAACCCAATTCCCCAGAGGCCAACCACGCCGGCAAATGCCATCAGCATTCCGACAATCGCCCGGCGACGCCAGCGGGGGTCGCCGAACAACTCGCCGTAAGAACCGGTTTTCTTGGCCTGCGATTGATTCGCGGCCGTCTGCTGCCAACGCTCGGGTTCCTTGAGACGGCGACGGATCAGAATCGCCAACAGGGCGGGAAGTGTTCCGATCACAAACATCCAGCGCCAGGCACTGCCAACCGCCCCGGTCTCTTCCAGGTGCCCCAACACAATGCTGATGACGGCTGCGGTGATGTTGCCCACCGCCGACAGGGCCTGCAACAGCCCAAGGGCGAACGGCCGCGCCCGGTCGGGCATCACCTCGGCCACGAGGCTGACCCCAACAGCGAATTCGCCCCCCACTCCCAATCCGGTGATGAATCGAAAAAATGCGAAGTCCAAGAACCCCCGCGAAAAGGCACTCAGGCCGGTACACAGCGAATAGATCAGGATGGTCAGCAGCATCGTCTTGGCGCGACCAATCCGATCTCCAAGCACTCCGAACGCGAGCCCCCCAGTGGCCCATCCGATCAGGAAAATCGACGTGGCATATCCTCCATACAAAGCGATTGTCTTGTCATCGGCCGGGGAGCCATCGGCATTCGTCACCAGCTCCTTCATCGCGGGAACCCGCGCGAGGTTGAAGAGCTGTTGGTCCATGGTGTCGAACAGCCAACCCAGGGCGGCTACCACCAGCACGAACCAGTGGTAGCGATTCAATTCGCGATGCCAAGGACCCGACTGGCCAGGTTGGGGTTTGGAGTCGGAAGGAGCGAGTTCCTCAAATCCGTGCATGCGACTGGACCTGACGGCGGGGGAATCGGGGTGGTGTTGGTAGCGTAGTACAGTCGATGACCCCGGGAAAAACAAGCAGGGCTCGTGCCCGGGCCAGCATTTCGACGCGAATGCCCCATCGGGTACCTTGCCGCGGTGCGGCGTGATATACTCCCTTCCGACCTGCGAGAGTGGCGGAATTGGCATACGCGCCAGACTTAGGATCTGGTCCCGCAAGGGTTGAGGGTTCAAGTCCCTCCTCTCGCACTGTCTGAATCCTGACAGCTGTCGACTTCCATGACAGGCCCCCCAGGAACTCGTTGAGCGTTTGGCAGACCGACCGGTGCCGAACCAGCCGAGCAGAGCGTCCGCCGCCTGTCGATCTGGCCCTTCGGTGCTCGCCAATTGCCGTTGACCAACTCCCGCGGACCAGTTCGCTCCGTCGCATCCTGCCGAATGCATCTCGGCCAGTATCGACCTTGGGACGACCGTGGTGAGTCGCTTCGTGCCGGTTGGTTTGCGGTCAAAGTTGCGGTCTGCCCTAGGTGGTGTTCTCTCCCTTCCTCCCCTGTGACGGGTTTCTCCATGCGTCGTCGCGGTTTTGCTTTGGCCCACTGGTGTGTGCTGGTCCTGGGCCTGAGTTGCGGCTGGAAATCTGGATTGGTTGCCCAGGAAGTGCCGCTCGTAGCTCCCGGGGAAGCACTCTCTCCCCAGGAACAGCAGAAACTCTTTCGGCTTCCTCCAGGCTTCGAAATCCAGCTCATCGCCAGTGAGCCGGAAATTCAGAAGCCGATGAACATGGCTTTCGATGCGGCGGGTCGGCTGTATGTGACCCAGTCGATCGAGTATCCCTTTCCCGCCAAGGAAGGGACTCCGCGAGATACGATTCGCGTCCTGACCGACACCGACGGTGATGGGGTGCCCGACAAAGTATCGAAGTTTGCCGAAGGGCTGAACATCCCGATTGGTGTGCTGCCTCTGGCAGGCTCTTCGGTACTGGCGTTCAGTATTCCGCGCATCGAGTTGTTTGAAGACACCAACCGCGATGGCAAGGCCGACGAGCGGCGTCCTTTCTTCGGGAACTTTGGCTTCGACGATACGCATGGCATGGCCAGCTCGTTCAACTGGTGGTTGGATGGCTGGGTCTACGCGTGCCACGGATTCCGTAACAATTCCAATGTGTCGGGGAGCGATTCCCAGCAAATCACGATGAATTCCGGCAATACCTACCGGTTTCGTCCGGATGGGTCACACATTGAGTATTACACCCATGGGCAGGTCAATCCGTTCGGAATGGCGTTCGACCCGTTGGGTAACGTGTACACTGCCGATTGCCATTCCCGCCCGATCTACATGCTGCTGCGGGGGGCGTACTACCCCAGCTTCGGCAAACCCCACGATGGCTTGGGTTACGGACCCGAGATGATCAAGCACAGCCACGGCTCGACCGGGATTTGCGGACTGGTCTATTACGACGCACCTCAGTTTCCAGAGGCCTATCGGAACACGGTCTTCATCGGCAATCCGGTGACAGGGCGGATCAACCACGACCAGCTGAGAGCTACCGGCTCCACCTATGAGGCCGTGGAACAGCCTGATTTTCTCTCCTGTGAGGATCTGTGGTTCCGCCCGGTCGACATCAAACTGGCGCCCGACGGATCTCTGTATGTGGCCGACTTTTACAACTGCATCATTGGGCACTACGAAGTCGATCTGTACCACCCGCGGCGGGATCGGTCGAAGGGACGGATCTGGCGGATTGTCTACACCGGAGACAAGGCCACGGCTCCCAAGGGACCTGGTCGCCTGGACACAATCGATGTCCGGGGGCTGCTCGCCACCCTCGGGTCGGACAACATCGTGAATCGGACTCTGGCCACTCACCAGGCTGTGGAACGGCTTGATGCCAAGGAGATCGACCAGCTTCGCTTGGCTCTGCCCACCGTCAATCCGAATGCCCGAGCACATCTCATCTGGGTGCTGCAGCGGCGGGGGGAGCTCAAACTGCCTTTGATTGAGCGCTTGTCGCACGATCCCGACCGGATGGTCCGCGTCCATCTTGCCAAAGCGATTGCCGCGCTCGACTGGGAGGAACAGTCCGAGAAGTTGCGATCCACCCTGGTGAAGTTCCTGGAAGACAAAGATGCGTTTGTTCGCCGGGCGGCAGCCGATGCCTTGGGGCAGCATCCGGCGGAAGCCAACATCGCACCGCTGCTGGCACTGTGGAACACGAGTGATCCGGACGATACCCATTTGATCCACACCTTGCGAATTGCCCTGCGAGACAGTCTGCAGTCGCAAACATCGCTCGATTCCCTGACGGAACAGGTATCCCGGGATGCGGCAAACTGGCGGAAACTCGCCGATGTGGCGGTGGGTGTTCCCACGGCCGCGGGCGGAGAGTTTCTCGCGAGCTTCCTCGCGGGATCAGCCGCTCAACCCGCACGGGCAGCCGAATTCCTGGCCCATGCAGCACGCCATCTTTCAACGGACCGATTGGCGAGCCTTTATGAGATCGCGCTCTCTTGGAAGGAGCGGTTGGATGAGGGGCAGCAGGTGGCTGCACTGCGCGGGATGCAGCAGTCACTTCAGTCACGTCAGATCAAGCTGCCGAACGCCGTGTCGGATTGGAGCAACGCTCTGGCGAAACGTCTGCTGTCTGAGGGAAATGACGACCGGTTGCGTGTGGCTGCCGATCTGGCAAGAGATTTTCGAGTGGCCAGCCTGGCACCGCGACTGGCGGAACTCGTGGGGGATTCCAAAAGGTCGCTTCCCGTCCGTCAGCAGGCCCTCGATGCCCTGAACGTGATCGACACGTCGAGGGCTGGAGAGGTGTTGGAGACATTGGTTGCTCGGGGGACAGAACCGCTCCCGTTGAGGCAACGTGCGGCTGATCTGTTGGGAGGGCAGGCCACTCCGGAGGCCCGCGCCGCGCTGGTACGACTGTTGCCGGAAGTTCCGGACCCAGTCGGAGTGGCCATCGCTCGGGCGTTGACCGCTGGAAAAGAGGGGGCTCGCCAACTGCTCGAAGCTGTGGCGGCTGGCAAAGGCTCTTCGCGGCTCATCCAGGACATTATCGTCGGGGAGCGGATCAAGGGACACAATGAGCCTGAATTGACGGCAGCCTTCTCAGGATTGCTGGCCGACCTTCCGAGTGAAGACGACCGGGTCAAACAGTTGGTGGCGGCTCGTCGGGACAGTTTCGGCAAGGCGCAGGTCTCCGCCGAGCGTGGGCAGGCGGTCTTCCAGAAGATCTGTGCGAACTGCCATCGGGTGGGGGGGGAAGGGGCGAAAATCGGACCGGACCTCGACGGAATTGGCAACCGGGGTGCCGAGCGGCTGTTGGAGGATATCCTCGTACCCAGCCGCAATGTCGACCAGGCCTTCCATGTGACGGTGCTGGAACTGGCCAACGGCAAGACCGCCAGTGGGCTGTTTGCCCGGAAGGATGGCAAATCGCTCGTGTTGATCAACGAGCAGGGGAAGGAATTCACCGTGCTGGAAGATGACGTTGCCGAGCGCAAAACCCAGCGGATCTCTCCCATGCCCGCCAACATCGCCGAGCAACTTCCCGATCCAGAGTTCCACGATCTGGTCAGTTATCTGCTGACGTTGACGGTGAAGCCCAAGGGGGAGTGAATCTCGTTCGTTGAACGTGATGTGAGGTTGCCGTGGCACCAACCCGCACTGTCCGGGTTGGTGTTGCCGCACTCCAACCTTGTTGTCGTGGGCCGGGGAGATCCTGCAGAGAGCCGTTCATCGCGGCTCTCCGCACATCGGTGTCAGTAAGCCAATTCCCGGGGAGCCCAAGCAACCGTTCGCCGCGAGCGCGCGGCGAACGGAACAAGCTCTGTCCTCAAGGGGCGGGTGCGAGCCACTCTTGCAGCGACCGTACGTCGGGGATCGGGTTGGAGACCAGCGCCTCCATGGCCTGCACGGCCGCCAGGCAGCCCGCCAGGGTTGTGACGCAGGGAACTCCATGCGCGACCGCAGCAGAGCGAATCTTCCCCTCATCGGTTCGCGCCCCCTTGCCGCTGGGAGTGTTGAAGATCACCTGGATCTCGCCATTGGCGAGGTGATCAAGCAGGTTGGGGCGGCCTTCCTGCAGCTTGCGAATCACTTCGATTTCGATACCCGCCTCACGCAACACCTTGGCCGTTCCGCTGGTTGCCCGCAGGCGGAAGCCCATTTTTTGCAGCGTGCGGGCTGACGGAATGAAGGCCTGCTTGTCGTTTCGGGCGAGACTGACGAAGACCGTCCCCGAAGTCGGCAGGGTATTCCCCGCCGCAACCTGGCTCTTGGCGAATGCGATCTCGAACCGCTGGTCAATCCCCATGACTTCGCCCGTGGACCGCATTTCCGGCCCCAGAATGATGTCGACCCCAGGGAACCGCACAAACGGGAACACGCTTTCCTTGACCGAGGTGTAGACCGGCCACGGCTCGCGCGTTACTCCCTGATCTTTGAGAGACACCCCCGCCATGATCTTGGCGGCGATTTTCGGGAGCGGCACTCCGGTCGCCTTGGCAACGAAGGGGCTCGTTCGGCTGGCCCGTGGGTTCACTTCCAGCACATACACCAGTTGTTGCCCAGCAAGATCCTTGACCGCGAACTGGATGTTCATCAGCCCGCGAACATTGAGTGCCTTCGACAAGGCGTAGGTCGCATTGCGGATTTCCTGGATTGTACTCTCGGGAAGGGAGTAGGGGGGCAGGGCGCACGCGGAGTCACCGGAGTGCACACCCGCCTGCTCGACGTGCTGCATGATCCCGCCAATGATGGTCGCCTCGCCATCGGCCATGGCATCAACATCGACCTCGCTGGCGTCCTCGAGGAACTTGTCGATCAGCACAGGATGATCGGGTGAGGCTTCAACAGCCTTCGTCATGTAATTCATCAACTGCTGTTCGTCGTAGCAGATCTCCATGGCCCGGCCCCCCAGAACATAACTGGGACGCACGAGAATGGGATAGCCGATCCGCTGGGCAGCGAGTCGGGCTTCCTCAACGTCGGTGGCGATTCCGTTGGGGGGCTGACGCAGGTGCAGCCGCTCGATGATCTCCTGGAAGCGCTTGCGATCCTCGGCGGCATCGATCATGTCGGGACTGGTCCCCACAATCCGGACCCCCGCGGCCTCCAGGCCACGCGCCAGGTTCAGGGGAGTCTGGCCGCCGAATTGGACGATCACGCCATCCGGGTTCAGCCGATCGCAGATGTTGAGCACATCTTCGGTTGTCAGGGGCTCGAAAAACAGCAGATCGGACGTGTCGTAGTCGGTCGAGACCGTCTCGGGATTGCTGTTGACCATCACGCTCTCGATTCCAAGTTCGCGCAGGGCGAACGAGGCCTGGCAACAACAGTAATCGAACTCGATTCCCTGTCCGATGCGGTTGGGGCCGCCGCCGAGGATCATGATCCGCCGCTTGCCCGGGGCGGCGGGTGGGGGAGATTCATCCTCGGTTTCATACGTGGAGTAGTAGTAGGGGGTGTACGCCTCGAATTCGGCGGCGCAGGTATCGACCTGCTTGAAGACCGCCTCAATGCCGCGCGACTTGCGGTACTGGCGGACCTCCATCTCGCTGGAGTCCCACCACCAAGCCAATTGGCGATCGGAATATCCCATCCGTTTGGCCTGCCGCAGCAATTCGTCGGAAACAGCTGTCAGACGGTCGACTTGTTCGAGCCGGTCTTCAAACCGCACCAACTCTTCAATGTGCTGCAGGAACCAGCGGTCGATGTTGGTGAACTCGTAAACCTGGTCCACTGACATGCCCGCTTTGAACGCATACCGAATGTAGAACACGCGTTCGGCGTTGGGGGTGGCCAGTTTGTTTTCGATTTCGGTGAGGTTGGGCTGTTGTTCGGTGTCCCACTGATCCTTCTTGCCCCCACCCAATCCAAAGTGGCCGATCTCCAGGCCTCGAATCGCCTTCTGCAGCGACTCCTTGAAGGTCCGACCAATCGCCATGGTCTCCCCCACCGACTTCATCTGCACGGTGAGCACCGGATCGGCCTCGGGAAACTTCTCGAATGTCCAGCGGGGAAATTTTGTGACGACGTAGTCGATTGTCGGCTCGAAACACGCCAGTGTTTCGCGAGTGATGTCGTTGGGGATTTCATCGAGTCGATAGCCCACCGCCAATTTGGCCGCGATCTTCGCGATGGGAAAGCCGGTCGCCTTCGAGGCGAGAGCGCTCGATCGACTGACCCGAGGATTCATCTCAATCACCACCATCCGGCCCGTTTGCGGATTGATGGCGAATTGGACATTCGAGCCCCCGGTTTCCACGCCGATTTCCCGCATGACGGCGATCGTGGCGTCGCGCATCAGCTGATACTCTTTGTCGGTCAGGGTCTGCGCCGGGGCGACGGTGATCGAATCACCCGTATGCACACCCATTGGGTCAAAGTTCTCAATCGAGCAGATGATGACGACGTTGTCGGCCACGTCGCGCATCACCTCCATCTCGTACTCTTTCCAGCCGATGACCGACTCTTCGAGCAGCACTTCCCCCACGGGGGACATGGCCAAACCACGGGCCACCTTGCTTTCGAATTCGTCCCGGTTGTAGGCAATGCCTCCGCCGGCCCCCCCCAAGGTAAAGCTGGCCCGAATGATGATCGGCAACCCCAGGTCACGCAGGGCTGTCCGGGCTTCATCCATCGAGCGGACGGAGGCACTTCTGGGCACATCCAGGCCAATCTTCAACATGGCCTGCTTGAAGGACTCGCGCCCCTCCGCCTTTTCGATCACTTCCTGGCGGGCTCCGATGAGTTCGCAGCCATACTTCTCGAGAATCCCCCGCCGCGCCAACTCCATCGCCGTGTTCAATCCGGTTTGACCCCCCAGAGTCGGCAACACGGCGTCCGGGCGCTCGCGGGCGATGATCTTCTCAACGTATTGCCACGTGATCGGCTCGATATAAGTCCTTTGGGCCGTCTCCGGGTCGGTCATAATCGTCGCCGGATTGGAATTCACCAAGACGACCTCGTACCCCTCCTCGCGCAACGCCTTGCACGCCTGGGTCCCGGAATAATCGAATTCGCAGGCCTGTCCGATGACGATCGGTCCAGAGCCAATGATCAGGATCTTGTGGATGTCGGTTCGGCGGGGCACTGCGAAACTTCAGACAGTTGAGGGGAGGGGGGCGAAAACTTCAGACAGCAAACACTGGTCGAACCCACACCCGCTGGGGCGGGTTTGGCGAAAATCCGAGCGGCTTTGTCAGCCGCGGGCTCCGACGTCTCCCCGGTTGGTCTCACATGTCCAAAGGACCACTTGGGGCAGGCTGGACCTGCGGCAGACCACACCACCTTCCGGCCACCCCAACACCACTTGGTGTGGGCGCATGGACAGTTGCGGGCTGTCTGAACGGCTCGAAACTGGCGAAGTGTACCACCTGCGGCACAGGCTTCAAAGTGACCCCCGATCTGGGATTGGATATGCTTTCCTGCACCGACCATTTTTGATTCTTTGAGGCCTTGTGGCATGATGCGGTCCGAGTCCCGGGGAGTTGGCTGGAGTCGTCCTGGCCTTGGGATCTGTCTGATGCTGTGTGGGGCGGCCTGGGGGTCGTCCGTGCTGGCCCAAACTCGTCCCGCCGTTCGGACCGCGGAACAACGGGGGCGTGTCGCACCCCCACCTGGTCTCTGGCGTCAGTCTGACCGACGACCGGTGGTCAACCGAGCGGCCGCCGAGGCACAGGGAATTGCCCGATTCGAATCCCGGCGACTGGTCCTCTACACCGACATTCCCCGCGAACAGGCCGAGCCACTCTTAGGGCTGATGGATCAGGCCTATGACGCCTGGGTGGCCTTCTGCGGGGAACTTCCCCCTGATCGGGAAAGGACGGAGTTCCAGATGACCGGCTATGTCATGGCCGATCAGAGGCGATTCCGGACAGCCGGTTTGCTTCCCGACAGTTTGCCCAGTTTTGAGCATGGACGACATCGTGGCCAGGAATTCTGGATGAATGACCAGGGAAGTGACTACTACCGGGCGCATCTGCTGCTCCACGAGGGAACGCATTGTTTCACGACGGCGGTCGACCGGGATCTGACCCGAAGCGTGTGGTTGTTTGAGGGAATCGCCGAATACTTCGCCACGCATCGCATTTCCCGTGAGGGACACTCGGAATTCAGGGTCTGGCCCAAGGAGCGGGCAGCCTTTCCCCTGCTGGGACGAATCCGGTTGTTGGAAGAGCACCGGTCTCGATCCGAAACGCTCTCGATGGTCGAGGTCGCCCGCCAGTCTCCCGAGGGTTATGACCAGCCCGATGCCTACGCGTGGGCCTGGGCTTTGGTCTATTTTCTGGCCGAATTGCCGGAGACTCGGGAATCATTCCGCGAGATCATCCAGGGGGTCGTTCGGGGAGAATCTCATGGACCTCTCGATGGCCTGCTGGCCGATGCACGCCGTCAACGTTTGTGGCGCTGGTATGTGGCCGATCTCTGCCACGGATACGACCTGACCCGAGCACTCCCTTTGGAAAAGGACTTTGATGAGGGGGAGGAGTTGGGGCGGGAAATCTCGATTACGGCCAACCGTGGTTGGCAGGGGATGGGAGTCCGCATGAAGGGGGGGCGGTCGTACCGAGTTTCAGCACAGGGGCGGGTCACCTTGGCGACTCAGCCCCGTGACTGGACCAGTGAGCCGGCTGGCATCAGCATCCGCTACCACGCCGGTCTTCCGCTGGGACGACTGGTCGGGAGATTCTGGCCAGCGGATACGGGTTTGACGGAGGAACTGGAAACCTTCAGCGTTGGATCGCAGCTTGTCTACCGTCCCTCCGAGGACGGGATCTTGTTTTTGCGGGTGAACGACTTTTGGAATGAGTTGGACGATAATAGTGGAGAGTACCGCGTTTCCATCACACTTCAGGAGTGAGTCTGGCATCCATCCAACTCCGTTCCTGGGGAGGGATTTCCCTGTGGAGTCTGGACTTGCGCCCTGCTGTCTTCGGATCTCTCGAATCGCCCTCGAAACTGAGTCGCCGGGTACTTCAGGGCGTTTTTGGCCAGTTTGTCGCGGACAGCATCACTGAGGTCGATGTCCAGACTGTTGGCCAGGCTCAACAGATAGCAGCAGACATCGGCCAGTTCCTCTCCAATCGCCTCTCGATGTCGGGGATCATGACCGCGACTGCGCGATTCAGCCACATCGACCCATTGAAAGTGCTCCATCACCTCGGCGGCTTCGATTGCCAGGGACATGGCCAGATTTTTCGGCGAATGAAACTGCGACCAGTCGCGTTCATCGACGAAGTTCCGCATTGCCTCGCGCAGCGCCGCAATGGTGGTTGTGACGTCGCTCATGGGGCGGACCCCGATTCCACTTCGCCCAGTCGCAGGCTCAACTCTTCGTGCAGGGAAGTCCCGTTGGTGCACAGAATGTCTGGAATCGCCAAATCCAGGAGCGTGCCATCCATCCGTGTGGCTCTCCCTCCGGCTTCGCGGGCAATCAGCACGCCCGCCGCCATGTCCCAGGCCTTCAGGCTGGTCGACCAATACCCATCGAGCCGCCCCGCGGCCACATACGCCAGATTCAGAGCGGCCGAGCCCGAACGATGGACCGTCTGGGCATGGTTGATCACATGCAGAAATCGCTTGAGAGGGGGACTGTCTGCCTTGGCATTGGGCGGGAAGCTGGCAATCACCATGGCATCCCGCAGCCGGTGGAAGCGGCTGGTTCGCAGCGGATGGTCGTTCAGTGTCGCTCCCACGCCACGGAGTGCGGCGAACATTTCCCGCTTGCTGGGGTCGTAGATCACTCCCGCGACCAGTTCCCCGGCCTGTTCCAGAGCGATTGAGACGGCATAGTAGGGGAATCGGTGCACGTAGTTGGTTGTGCCATCGAGCGGATCGATGATCCAACGATAATCCCCCGCGCCGGCCGCCTGTCGCAGCCCTTCCTCGCCCAAAAAACCGTGCTGCGGGAAGCGGGGTTGCAACACGGCAACAATCGCGTTCTGCGCGGCGACATCCGCTTCCGTCACGAGGTCGGCCGGCCCTTTCTCGCTGACGGTGAACTTGCCCGCCCACTCTTCGAGCACCTGGCCAGCCGCCAGTGCCGCCACCTTCGCGGCTTCCAGAAACTCCTTTTCAGATGACACGGTGTCCGATTCCTCGCAGGTTGGTGGAGCGGCGAACAGCACGGCCAACAGGGCTGTCGGTCGCCGCGACGCGGAACATCACGCCGAGGGGGTCAATTCGACCCTCAAACGCTCGGCCACCTGGGCCGATAAGAGCTCTGTCAGGCAGAGCGGGTGAATGACCAGGCGGCCCTGGGCCAACAGCCCGTGTCCGACAAAGATCCGCGGATTCCCGCTGCGCATTGTCCGGCAGATGTCGAAGGCGGACTTCCGAAGTGTCTGTTCCGCCACCACCACCTCCAGCAGCGGAGGACGCTGTCCATCGGGTGGATCGACCAGTTCGCAGTGCGAGGGGGCGGGAACCTGTTCCGCGATCTGCCGCAGCCACGAGAGTTGCTGTGCTCGTTCGCGATCGTAATGTCCAGAGAAAAACAGTTCGACCGCCGTCAACAGGGCGGCGATCTCTTCTTTGGAGACCTTGAAACCCCGGCCCAGACCGTGGCGCGGCTGGCCGAACAGACGCCGTGGTTCCGGCAGAATCGCCGGGGGTGTCCAGAGTTCGGGATGGTCGTCCATGTCGAGCATCTGCAGCAGTGCCGAACCAACCAACTCGGCACGCCCGCAAAGGATTCCGGTCGACTGAGGGCCTCGCAGCGCCTTGCCGCCACTGCAGGCCAACAAGTCGGCCCCGGTTGCCACAAGGTCCGGAAGGGTGTTGCGGGGAAGCACCTCACCGGCGGCGTCCACAAGTACCGGCAGGCAATGTCGGTGGGCCAGGTCGACCACCTCTTGGAGGCGGGGCCGCGCATCGGCCGCAGCGATGTAGAGGATGCCTGCGGTTCGCTCGGTGATGGCGGCGGCGTACTCCCAAGTCTCGGTCCGGCGTACTCCGGCGTTCGACACAATCTCATTGAAGCCGACCTCGACGAGGGTCGCACCGGCGGCGCGAACGGCGTGGTCGTAACCGTTGCGCTGCTCGCGGGAGATCAGGAATTCCTGTCGATCTCCAGGAGCGGGCCGCGGAAGGCGTTCCATGCGGCCGGCATCGAGGCCGGCGAGAATGGCGGCGGCTCCCAGGGTGAGTCCGGCAGCACACCCCGCCGTGACAATTCCCGCTGCCGCTCCGGTATGACGGATCAAAACCTGCGACGCGGCCACCTGCAGTTCCTCGAGTGAGCAGGCGTCCTGAGCGGCCCCCGAAAACGCCGCGAGCACTTCAGGGGGCATCACCGCCCCACCCAACCGGGTGACCGATCCCGTCGCGTTGATGATCGGTGTCACTCCCCACTTCTCGAAGATCGACATCAGGGACCCTCGGGGGGCGTGCTCGCGGAGGAGGGGGGCGGATTGACCAGGTCACCCAGCAGTTGGCCAGAGATGGCTTCTGCCGCCAGCTGATGGGCCCGCTCGTTGGGATGGGCGTCAAAAATGTTGACGGTCAGCCGTTCGCTGGCATGAGGTTCCAGGACCGGCAGCAGATCGAGGCACGGGATCCCTTCACGCCGACACGCCTCCACAATGACCTCGTGAGCATCCCGGAAGGGATATTCGGGACCAAGATTGTGGAGGAAGGGAAAGACCACGACCCGAAAGTCGATCTGGGCTTCCCGGCACTGTTCGCTGAGGGACATCAGCTTCCCGAACATGCGCCGCCAAGCGATGCCGCGATACGATTCCTCAACATGAGAGTAATAGTCGCGCACACCCGGCACAGTCGCCTGCTGACTCCGGAAGTACAGCAGGTTGAAAAAGTAGGTGTCGTTCAGCAGGACATTGGGGGGACGCCGGACCTTGTTGGTCGGGGCCTGATCCCGATGCTCGGGGTCGAAGGTCTCAATGTCGTTCAGACACAACACGTAGACCAGCGTCGTCACGGGCAAATGATTTTCAATCAGCCGGTCGGTCACCTCGCAGACCCAATGCAGATCCTTGCCGGCGTCGGCGATGTTGGTCACCAGAATCTGCCCGGGAACCTGGGCCTGCAGCGATGCGCGGACCTGGTTGCTAAAACGGTCGGGAACGTGGCGGATTCCATGCCCGAAGGTGAAGCTGTCTCCGATAAACACCACGTGCCGCTGGCCCGGTTCGAGGCGCGTCGGGAAGTCGACGTCGTCGCGATAGGGAATTCCCTCGCGTCCGGCAAACTTCAGGGGCTTTTGCCGGACCCAGCGGCGAAACCACTTCTGCGACACGTTCGTCATGTTGAACGAATCGCTTTGGTCGTAAATGACGGCAAAGTAGAGCTCGACCGCCGTCAAACCCGCCAGCAACATCCAGAGCGAAAGGCCCAAGTTGGACAGACGCAGCGATCGTCCCCGGCGACGGGCGGTCCGCCGCGACCGCAACAGCAACCAGAAGGCGACTGGCAAGGCCAACAGCCACAGGGCCATGCCCAGCAGGTAATCGAAAGACAACTCGAACACTACACCAGCTCGCGAATCACCTGGGTGGTGCTGGGGAGAATGGGGATTGGACGATCCTGCGAATCGCGCACCAACTCGTGCGGATCCATCCCGATCGACTGGTACAAGGTGGCCAGAACATCGAGATAGTGAATCGGGCGGTCCTTGGCTGAGTCGGCCATTGCGTCGGTCGTCCCGATGAACTGACCCGTCCGTAGCCCGCCACCGGCCAGCAGGGCGCTGTTCACCCGCGCCCAGTGGTCGCGCCCCGCGTCCTTGTTGATCTTTGGCGTCCGGCCAAACTCACCCCAAACCGCCACGGTCACGTCCCGTTCCAGGCCACGGTCGTGCAGGTCCTGAATGAGGGCGGCGATTCCCTGATCGAACACCGGAAGGTTGCCGCGGAGGTGGTTGAAATTGTTGCCGTGGGTGTCCCAAAACCCGTAGGCCACCGTCACGCAGCGGACGCCCACCTCGATGAGCCGGCGGGCCATCAGGAGTTGGTCGTTCCACAGGGGGGCGCCATCTCCCTGGTGCTTGGAAGAACTCTTTCCGTACCGTTCGCGGATTCTCGGGTCTTCCTTCTCGATATCCAGGGCGTCGACCAGGCGGCTGGAGGTCAACACATCGAACGCCCGCTGGGTGGCGCTGTCGGCAGCCTGCAGCCGCTCGCTCTCAAGGCCCGACTTCAGGCAGTCAATCTCACGCAGCAGCCTGCGTCGATCCGACAGTTGAGCGGGTGAGACAAACCGCAGCTTCATGCTCGCCAAATCCTCGCCGTCGGCCCGGACGCCCGCATAGCGCGGCCCCAGAGTTCCCGGTCCAGGGCTGTTGTAGGGCCGGTGCTGCATCGTGGGAAACAGGTCGACAAATGAGGGAATGACGGGATCGGTGGGGCCCAGCACACGCGAGACCAGAGACCCAAAGTTGGGCTTGCCATCGCGTTGCGATTCACCCATCGAATACCCGGTGAGGGTCTGGAAACTGCTGTGCTCATCACGCAGTCCGACAATCGACCGCAGCACAGCATACTTATCCGCCATGCCGGCCAACTGGGGGAGCAATTCGCACACCTGAAGTCCCGGAACATTGGTGTCGACAGGGTTGAATTCTCCGCGAATTCCCTGAGGAGCCTGCGGTTTCAGGTCGAAGGAATCCTGATGCGACAGGCCCCCCGAGAGGTAAACCATAATGATGGACCGATTGGAACGCCCACGAACCTCTTCGGCCCGCAGCACGTCGTTCAGACCAAGCCCCATTCCTGCGAAGGAAAGGCCGCCAATCTCCAGAAATGAACGGCGGGAAAAGCCATCACAATATGAGTGTGGGGCGGATTGCGGGGTGGGCATGGGAGGGGCTCGGTTCCAGTGGCTTTTGAGAGATCTAGCGGAGCTCTGGTAGGAAGCTCCGTCGTCCGGTGCCGTGACACTGGCCAGATTCGGGAGTGTTGGGGTGGGTTGGAGTCCGGGGAAGTCAGGCTCTCCACCACCTGACCTCAAACACTGTTTATATGTCATCGTCCTCCCTGGGGAAACTGTGCAGGGTTTTCAGATCAGGAATGGTCCGTCGTCCCGCGGGCTCGGCACGATTCGGAATCGTCGGGTTTGATGATGAGGTCCGGGTGGAGACATCCCCCCCCTCACTCTCGCTCGGGCAACTCCTTCAATTGGAAGCTGTCGTCCCCGGTGCGGGAAACCAGCGGCGATTCCTGAGCTGTGCCCAACGGTTTTGGAGGATTCACGTACGCCATGGCTTGGGTTGCATTCGGAGCCGCGGGTTCCGAGTTGGCTGGACTGGGGCCAAGATGAACACGGAACTTCGCGTGGGCGACCGCCAGCACATCTCCGGGCAGCAGCGCAGCCCGTGTTACCCGCTGGCCATTCACCCGGGTTCCGTTGGTGCTCAGTAGATCTCTTACGAACAAAAGTCCATCTGTCCTGACGATTACACAGTGAATTTTGGAGACACTCTTGTGCTCGATGGTGATGTCGCAGCCTTCGTCCTGCCGACCCACAACACTGACATCTTTGTCGATTGTAATCGGTTCACCGCCATTCTCCGGAATCAGTTGTGCAATCACGGGAGGCTCAGCGGGTGGAAGGGTTCGGATCTGGGAATGCGTGTGGGAAGGAGGGGAGATGTGTCCGACCCTACCACTGTTCCTTGCAGTGTCATCGTCAACCCTGTGGGCCGTCAAGACAAATCCCGAACAGATGTCTGGACAATTCGGGTTGTCTCTGCGGATGGGAGCCAATCGCTCCGAGTGGAGCGATCCCTCTCGTCGCTCAACGGATCCAGGGTAGCAGGAATCGGACCAGCAGGATGATGACGGCGACTCCGACCACATCCAGCAGCAGTCCGTAACGAATCATCCGGGGGAGGGGAACCAGCCCTGTCCCGTAAACAATCGCGTTACAGGGGGTTGAAACGGGCAGCATGAAGCCCAGGCTGGCACCAAAGGTTGCGCCAAGTGCCGGAGCCAGTGGATCGACTCCCGCCGAGCGGGCCATCGAGATCACCAACATCACCACGATGTTGGCGGAGGCGGTGTTGGAGGTCGCCTCCGAGACGAGAGCCGCCAACAATGTGCCACCCACCAGCAGCGTCCAGTCCCCGCCCCCTGGCAGCAGCCCCGCGAGTCCGTTGCCGACCGCGTTGGCCAACCCGGTCTGGTTGGCCAGTTCCCCCAGTGTGAAGCCCCCACCGTAGAGCAGTACAACCCCCCAGTCGATTTGTGTCGCTTTGCTCCAGTCGATTGCCCGGCCGCCACAATTCCCCGGCAGGAGAAACAGCAGCGATGCTCCCAGGATCGCCACCACCCCATCAGGCAGGCTGCTGCGCACCCGGCTGTACAGAGGGCTCTGTTCCCCCCAAAACAACGCGACGATCCCGGGCAGCACCCACAACAGCGTGGTCAGGCCAAACGAGATCAAGGTCGATTTCTGGCCGGCCGTCCAAGCCCCCAGAGAATCGCGGTTCCGATGCAGCATGTCTTGGCTTCCAGGAAGCTCCCGCACCCCCGCCGGGCAAAGTCGGTTGAGATAGCCAAACAGGAACAGATACAGCAGCGCCACGACAGGCACCCCAATGACCATCCACTTGAGAAAGGGAATCTCGATTCCCAGTTCCCGTTCGATGAACCTTAAGCCAATCACATTGGGCGGTGTACCGATGGGGGTGGCCAGCCCGCCAATGGAGGCGGCAAACGAAGTCATCAGCATCAGGCCGGTTGCGAACCTGGGGTCGATCCGGACTGAATCCTTGGACGCTTCTTTCAGGAACCGTACCAGCGACAGCCCAATCGCCAGCATCATCGCCGTCGTGGCGGTGTTCGAAATCCAGGCCGAGATGAAGGCCGTTACCGCTCCGTACGCGAACAGGATTCGTGAAGGTCGGGCCCCCACCCAGTTGAGCGACATCACACCATACGCCAGTCGACGATCGAGACCATGCAGAAAGATGGCCCGGGCCAACATGAACGATCCGATGAACAGAAACATCAGCGGATCGGCGAACGGGGCGAAAACGGTCTTGGCGTCGGCCACACCCAGCACCACGCATCCCGCCGCTCCCAACAGCGCGGTCACAGTCATCGGGATGGGTTCTGTCAACCAGAGCCAGATCACTGTGGCCATGATCGCTGCGAGGTGATGTGCCTGAGGTTTCATGATGCCGGCGAGCCCCGTCCCGCCCGCGAGTCCATCCTGCGGCGCAGAGTTTGACAGGGGCAGCCACCAGATCAGCAAGAACAGCATGGGAGCCACAACCAGACCAACGATCGATCGCAATCGTTCAAAACGCAGTTCCAGGTCCGACTGGGGGATCTCGGGTTCAGGATCGAACATCAGAAGTGTCTCGGGAGAGGTTCAGTCGGGATGTTGTTGAACCGGGGGCAGGGTCAGTGAAGGAATCGCCGTATGCCGGAGGTCCGGCGGGAAGCGTTCCGAACTGGAAGCGGTCGAAGGGAATCCTATACTCGAGAGATGAACACCTTTGCCGAACTTGCCGCCTCGCGACGCGCGTGGCTCGATGACATCCTCAAACCGTGGTGCCAAACGGCCTCCCGCCGGGATTTGCTGCTGGCCGAACACGAATGGACCGACGTGGCTGGAAAAGTTGATCCAGTCAAGACTCTGTGGTGTTGGGCCTGGGGTCGGTTTCCCGGATTGGTGAACCAGGAACTGCAGGGGATCGACGAAACCACAGTGGTGCGGGTGAGCCTGAGGGATGGAAGGACCGTCAGTGGCTTTCCCGATGCCCGCGAAAGCCAGCATGGCGAGTTGTATCTGCTCGGGCGAGATTCCAGCCAGCCCTTCCGAACAATCATGCTCGGCCCGTTCACAATCGACGAGGTGCTGGCGGTGGAGAAGTGTGTTTGACTTCTCTGCATGTCGGCTTGGGCGGAATGCTTGAGGACCGGGAACTCGAGTGGCTGACGGCGATTTCCGAAAGACCAGGTTCGGATGGGCCTCCGAACAAGGCCATCGTGAACTGATTGGTATCCGGGAACTGGTGGCGTCACCGGCGTCTCTCTGCGGAATGACCGTACATGGCAGCAGATCCCGTCTGAGGGATCGAGGTTGGTGCAGTGGACAACTGACTTCGCTGAAGAAAACAAGGCGCACAGCCCGGCGGTGACTCTGACCTTTGTGTGCAAGGAATCATGTGTGATGTCACACTTCGTGGCGCGATCCGATGGACCTGCGAAGGTGCTCTGGGAAAGTGACCAGGCGAAGTCGCGGCGGAAGACAATCCATCCGCTGCGAATACCCAATACACGAATTGGCCTCCGGAAAACTCGCCGTAAAACAGCGGTGAAAAATGGAATTCGTTGGGATCGGTCTGGTGCATGACAGGTCTTCCCCAGTTACCTTCGGCAATCTGACCACGGCCATCACGACCAGCCGTCCATTCTTTCCGATGCCATAGACCAGCGCGTCGCATCAGACCGCGATCTGGGGGGAGGCAGCGCCCCGGTGTGGCACCCCCCACTGCCCATGTTCTGCAAAGCATCATGCAGGCTGTTGTTGGGTCTGACATGGACCCCGTTGCTCGCGTGGAGCCTGTTCCACCGCGCGCAG
>JBKCTR010000014.1:0-9783 GCA_046318755.1 Planctomycetaceae bacterium | reverse complement strand
GCATTCCCCGCCAGAAAACCCAACCAGCCCGCCAGCACCACTCCCATCAGCCCAGCTCTCCGATTCATGTCTGCGTCTCGTGTGAAAGTTGTCACGGGGGGACCGACCACCGGGTCCCCGCGGCCGGAGGGGCGCGATTTGACCCCCTGCGGTGGGGGTTTGCTCCCCGATTGCCGACCCGTCTCGTTCCAATTCTACCCCCGCAAGGCACTTGTTGGCCAAGTCCACGGCCAACATCGACCAAACCGGCTCCACCTTCCCTGATGCCTTGCTCGCCGGCGACAACATCTTGTCGAAGCGATGAAGGGACCGACGAACTCCAATTCCAGTGAGATCGCCTGTGCGACCATTCGTCCGCGTCACCCCCCGGACGGAGGCACCGCGATCCAAGGGAGATGGAACCTGGCCCGGCGGGGGCTGATCATGCGGTACGGGCACGCCCAAGGAGACGCACTCGCAGGGGCGCAACCTCTTCAGGCCCCGAATGATCCACACCTCCGCGAAGCGAACGTCGGCACCCCCAGGGACGCGCATGCGGGCCGTTTGGCGGACGGGGACGGGATCGAGTACACTTTGGGAGCCTAAAGTGGACCGAAGTTGGGGCCGGGATTGCCGGGCCGACGGATGGTCTGGTTCCGTGACCCGCATGTTGGTGCCCCGGCTCTGAGGCCTGGGGTGGACGGAAACAGGAACCGGCTCGAAAGCCCCTTTGGCAGTTTGAGAACTCGACGCCGCGGGGAGGCGGCAAACAATCTGATGGCTGCTCCGCGTGTGCTAGTGCTGCGTGCTCCCGGGACCAACTGCGATGTGGAGACCGGCTGGATCTTCGACCACTGCGGTGGGCAGAGCGACCGGGTGCATCTGTTTCGAGTCTTGGAGAAGCCCGAACTGCTCAAGGATTACCAGATCCTGTGTGTGCCGGGGGGGTTCAGCTACGGCGACGACGTGGGTGCCGGCGTGATCTTCGGCGCCCAACTGCGTTCGCACCTCGCCGACGCCATCCAGCAGTTCCTCACGGCCGACAAGCTGGTGTTGGGAATCTGCAACGGGTTTCAGGTGCTGATGCGGTCCCGGATTCTGCCCGGAGGTGGGGAGACCTGGCCCCCCCGTCCCGAGACCGAACCCGAAGCGACGCTGACCTGGAATGAAAATGGCCGGTATACCTGCCGGTGGGTGAAGCTGCAGGTCCCCGCCGACACGCCATCGGTTTTCCTCAAGGGAATTCGCGACCTCGAGTTGCCGATGGCCCATGCCGAGGGACGGATCGCCGTCCGTTCCGAGGCCGTGCTGCAGAACTGGAACGCCCGTCGCCAAATCGCCGCCACATACGATCCGCACGACAACCCCAACGGCTCGGTCGCGGGGATCGCGGGCCTGTGCGATCCTTCGGGCCGGGTGTTGGGACTGATGCCCCACCCCGAGCGTTTCATTCAGGCGACGCAGCACCCCCAATGGACTCGCCGCCGGGGTCAGATCTGCCCTGACGGGGAAGGAGATGGGGCTCAACTCTTCCGGAATGCCGTCGGCTATTTTGCCTGAGCGGTCAGGCCGAGAGGGACCGGAATCTGAGTGGGTGGCACCGCCAACCCCGGTCTGTTCGCTGGCGCAAAACCACCAACGGCCCCCACGAGTCGGGGAAATGCTGAGATTTTCCGCATCCAACACCCCAGAGTGGGATTGACCGAACGTCCCGAGACGGGGCCGCGGGACACTCCCTGGTGAGATTCTCCGCAGTGGAATACATCCGCAATCGACTGTAAACGCTTGTTGTCAATGACTTTAGGCAGACTGTTAAGCTGTAGCGGTTCGCGCGATTACTCCCGGCGTTTCGGTGCTTCGGTGAGCAACGCCCCCGCGTCAGTCGCATGCGTGGCACGATCGATAATTTGAGGCAGATCTGAACTGGGTGCGACGCTCGCCCCGCGTTCTCGGGTCAGGAGGACCACGGATCTGGCGATTTCCGGGCAAAGTGACCGGGAACCTGGACTGGGAAGATCTCGTTTCCCACCACTCCGGGTGAATTTCCGTCGCTGGCGATCTGTGCGTGCAAGGATGCCGATTCAGGAGTTTCGAGATGTTTTTGGGACACAAATCCACGATGTGGAAGCAGTGGCTGCGGACTGGGGCGGTTCTGGGTGCGGCGGGTGTGGTGGGGCTGTCGGGATCGTCGGCCGAGGCGCAGTCGGCCCGGCGGCAAGTGCGGCAGGTGCAGGGAGAAGCGTTGCCCCCCGCCCCCCCCATTGGGGCGGCCGATGACATCGTGATTCCCGAAGCGACCCCCTACAGCCAGGCGGCGCCGCAGGCCGCCCCAGCGGTCAACTACTGCCCCCCCGCCGCTCCGGCGGCCCCCGAAGCTCCCGCGGCGGAGGAGCCCTGGACCCTCACCAACCTGTTCGATGACGGGTGCGGGAACAACTTCCTCAAGGACAACGGCTTCAAGCTGAGCGGCTGGTCGCAGTGGGGTTACATCAACGGACCAGACGGTTCGTTCAATGGCAACGGTCCGTTCCTGAACCAGCAGGAATGGGGCGGCCTCCACGCCTACCAGCAGTACGCCTTCCTCGAGAAAGTGGCCGACGGGTCCAAGGGGATCGACTGGGGTATGCGGGTGGACGGGATGTACGGCATGGACGGCAACGACGCCCAGTCGTTCGGTAACGTCAACCTGGGGACCTGGGACTACGCCGACGGCTTCAACCACGGTGCCTACGAGTGGGCTCTGCCCCAGGCGTACGGTGAAATCGCCATCGACAAGCTGAGCGTCAAGCTCGGTCACTTCTACACCCTGGTTGGATATGAAGTGGTGCCGGCGCCCGGCAACTTCTTCTTCACCCACCAGTTGAACTTCTGGAACAGCGAGCCGTTCACCCACACCGGTGCCCTGGCCACCTACAAGGCCTCGGACAAGATGACGGTGTCGGGCGGATGGGTGGCCGGGTGGGACACGGGCTTCACCCAGTACAACGGCGGAAGTGCGTTCCTGGGCGGTTTGACCTACAAGCTGACCGACACCACCGACTTCGTCTACACCACGACCGCCGGCAACCTCGGCTGGCGCGGCAATGGCGCGGTCAACAGCTTCGTGCTGTCGCAAAAGTGGACCGAGAAGATGACCACGGTGCACCAGTTCGACGTGCTGGGAACCGACCTGACCCAGGCCGACGGCACCCCCGCCACCTTCCGCGATCCCAACAGCTTGACCGTGCGGGATTCGATCGGACTGATCAACTACGCCTTCTATGATCTGACCGACAAGGTGAAACTCGGCTCGCGGTTTGAGTGGTACAAGGCCGATTCGACCTCGTACTACACCATGACCGGTGGTGTGAACGTGAAGCCGACCAAGTGGATGCTGATCCGTCCTGAAGTGCGGGGAATGTGGTCGCCCGGCAACCAGGATGTCTACACGGGAGCCCACGGCTACAGCGACAAGCTGTTCAACCAGACGCTGTTCGCCATCGACACCGTGTTTCTGTTCTAGTCTCGGATCGCAGGTTGGGGGGCGATGGTCGCCACCGTCGCCGCCCGACCAATCCGCGTGAGCATTTTGGCAAGCTGTCGGCCGTGGACCGACCGGCCGTCACGGGTTCTTGTTGAGAACTCGATCCCGCATCCCCCGAACGCCCCTCCTTCCAGGCGTCCGGGGGTGCGGTCGTTTTGAGGAGGCCTCACGCCCGCCGGCTGGAAGATTGCCGATCGATCAAGACGCCCCGGTGTCGCTCCAGACCAGCACCGCACGCACCGAACTGGCCACGCTGAACATCAGGGTGGTACAATCGGGATTCGGCGTTGGCAGCATGACGTTCCCCCCAGGCGATACGTGAGACGTGGCACCGGAACAGCGCGATTTCGACGAATTCCTCGAGAAGTTCCGCAAGCATCGCGACCTGATGACGGAAGAGCTTCACAAGGTCATCGTGGGGCAAGAGGCGGTCATCGAGCAGATTCTCGCGGCGATTTTCACCGGGGGGCATTGCCTGCTGGTGGGGGTCCCCGGGCTGGCGAAGACCCTGTTGGTCTCGACCATTGCCCGCATTCTCGATGTGAAGTTCAAGCGGATCCAGTTCACGCCCGACCTGATGCCCTCGGACATCACGGGGACCACGGTGCTGGAGGAGACCGACACCGGGGCCCGCAATTTCCGGTTTGTGGAAGGGCCGGTGTTCACCAACATCCTGCTCGCCGACGAGATCAACCGCACCCCCCCCAAGACCCAGGCGGCGCTGTTGCAGGCGATGCAGGAACACGAGGTGACGATCGGTCAAACCACCTATCCCCTGCCCGATCCGTTCTTCGTCATCGCCACCCAGAACCCCATCGAGCAGGAAGGGACCTATCCCCTGCCCGAGGCGCAGCTCGACCGCTTCATGTTCAACATCAAGGTCGATTACCCCTCGTTGGCCGAGGAGGAACAGATCCTCGGCAGCACCACCTCGGGTGAGAAGCCCGAGATCCGCAAGGTGCTCTCGGCCAAGGCGATCCAGTTCCTGCAAAAGCAGATCAACCAGATCCAGGCCACCCCATTGACCATCAACTACATCGCCCGCCTGGTGCGGGCGACGCGGCCCAGTGATCCTTCGGCCCCCGACTTCGTGAAAGAACTGGTCGATTGGGGAGCGGGGCCGCGGGCCGGGCAATACCTGATCGCCGGGGCCCGTGCCGTGGCGGCGATGGACGGCCGACCCAGCATCACGGTCAAAGACGTTCGGCGGATTGCCGTGCCGGTGCTGCGCCATCGCCTCGCGACCAATTTCCAGGCGCAGGCCGAGAACATGCGGTCGGAAGATGTGATCGAGCGGCTGCTGGTTGAAGTTCCTGAACCGGCAGTTCCAAAATACGAACGGAGCTGATCCCCCCCACCGCCCGGCCCACCTTTCCGTCCGGGAAGTGGTCAGCACTCCGGGTGACACCCGCCGCACTCGATCCCGAGACCCGCAGATCGTCGCCGATCCACCACGTGACACACCCGGCCTCGGGCACATGTCATCCGTGGCCCCCCCGTCCCGGCAGTCCCCTCCCCGCTCCAGTCCCGCCATGTCTCTCTCGAACCTTCCACTGAGTTATTGCACCAACGTGCATCCCGGCCGACAGTTGGCCGAGGTTCTCTCGGGACTGCGGCAATACACCGTTCCGCTGCGGAAATCGTTGGGCGGGTCGCTGGCCGCCGGGTTGTGGCTGGCCGCCCCGGTGGTGGCCGAGCTGCAGTCGGCCGATGCGGTGCTCCGCCTGCGCGAGACGCTGGCCGAGGGACACCTCACGTGCCACACGCTGAACGCCTTCCCTTATGGCGACTTTCACAGTCCGCGGGTGAAGGAACAGGTCTATCTGCCCGATTGGACCCACCCGAACCGGCAACAGTACACGCTCGACTGCGCGCGGGTGCTGGGGGAACTGCTGCCGGACGGCGTCGAGGGAAGCATCTCGACCGTGCCCCTCGGCTTCAAGGAGCTGCCCCGATCGGCGACCTTTCTCGAAGAGTGCCAGGACCGTCTGCTGCGGACGGCCCAGGGTCTCGACCGGCTCTGGCGCGACACCGGCCGCCTGATTCGCCTCGCCATCGAACCCGAACCACTGTGTGTGCTGGAGACCACTTCCGAGACAGTCACCTTCTTTGAGGGCTTGTTCGCCTGTGCCGCCCGGCAGGGTCTCGAGGAGATCGCACGGCGGCATCTGGGGGTCTGCTACGACGTCTGTCATCAGGCGGTGGAATTCGAACCGGTGGCTGCGTCGATCGACACCTTGCACCGGGCGGGGGTGCGGTTGAACAAGATTCATCTCTCGAACGCGATCGAGCTGCCCGATCCCCAACACAATCGGGAGGGGCGGGAGGCGCTCGCGCGGTATGTGGAAGAGCGTTACCTGCACCAGACCTTCGCGCGGTTGGCCAATGGCGAGGTGCTGCGCCGGACCGACCTCACACGAGAGCTGGCCCTCGATCCCCCGGCCGAATTCCTGGCCGCGACCTGTTGGCGAATTCATTTCCACGTCCCCGTGAATGCCGAGACTCTCGGCCCCCTGCACACCACGCGGGCGGAATTGGGTGCGGCTCTCGGGGCGGTGGCGAGACTGCCTTACGCTCCACACCTCGAAGTGGAGACCTATACCTGGGAGGTTTTGCCCCCGGGAAGTGCAGGGACGGTTGGCCAACGTTCGCCCGACTGGCTGGTGGCGGGCTTGTCGCGCGAGTTGATCGCCACTCAACAACAATTGGCCCGGTCTGGCCAGCCACTGTAGCGGATGGACTGTCTCGCAGTGGGCTGCGAACGCAGGAATGCCCCAGGGGAGTTCCCATTATCGGAACAGACCCCAACAGAACATAGCCCGTCGGAACACACCCTGTCGGAACGTACCACTGGCCTCTGACAGGAACCCGGAACCACGAACCCGGGGCCAAGAGGAATTCCGCGGCACGGAACACGCGGGGGCCATCCAGCCACCCCAGCCCCACGGGGGTTCAGCGCTTGAGCAACATGGGGCCGGCAATGGCGGCCACCAGGCCTGGCAGCCCGATGAACAGCAGGAAACTCCACAGGTCAAAGAAGACGCGGGGAGTGACCACAAAATTGTCGAGCAGGTAGGCGGCGACGATGCTCCAGCAGAGGGCAATGATGAAAATCTGCTTGTTCTGCCGGATCTGCTCTTCCGACTTGGGCTCCAGCCTCTTGGGAGCCGCCTTCTTGACAGCCGGTTCAGGAGCGGTGGGCTTTTCCTTCGCCTTGGTCTTGGAGTCTCCCTCTTTCTCGGCGGCCGGGGCCGACTTGGCCGCGGTCTTGGCCCCTGGCTCCTGGCGGAGGCCCGGGGCGTAAAACTTGGCAATGGCCTCGTCGAGCGACGTTTTGGCGACCAGCACGGTGCGAATGGCCGCCCCGTCGAAACGCAGTCTCAACTCATCCTCGACCACGTGATCGATCTGGTGCACACAGGCCACCAGCAGGGTTCCCTCATCCAGAAACAGCGGCAGAACCGAGTATTGCCGCACCACCTTCCGGGGCACCTGGTCGAGCACCTCCTCATCGGGGATGAGGTCGGAGAGGTCGACGTAAGACAGCCCCAGTTCCTGGGCCAGTGCCTGCGTGGCCACATCGGAGGGGACCATTTTGAGCTGCACGAACGCATCCCGCAGCTCGAGGCCGCTTCGCTCGGCATACTCGACCGCCTCGCGGGCCTGGTCGCGGGTGACATGCTTTTGCGCCACCAGCACCTGATCCATCGTCTTGGGTCCGGCTTCTTCAGCCGAGAACTCGCGGCCCAGGCTCTCGTCGTACTCCCGCTTGCGGTCGTGGTCGGTCAGGCAGAGCATCGCCTTGGCCAACTCGTTCAGCAGCGCCTGCGACTCGTCGAGGTACTGCCCAGTGGCATACCGGCGGACGTGGGCATTCAGCTTTTTGTAATTTGCCCGAATGCGGTCAACTTCATCGTCGAACTGCTTCAGACGCAGTAGGGCGTAGTGATCGGGAGGACGGGGTCCTTCGGGAATTCCCAGCCATTCCTTGTAGACATCCAGCGCCACTTGCACCTCCCGTGTGTCCACGCTCCCGAACGCTCTGCACTCGTCTCAGCGGGAACCTGTCACCGGAACTCTCCGGCCAGGCTGGCTCCGCCCCGGGTCGGCCTCCCCGCCCCAGGAACAATCCACTGACGGCGTTCCCGAAGCGGCCGCGACCATCCCGCCCCCCACACCGCTGCCTGGGGGGAGATGGCCGGGGCCAAACACCCGCCTACTCGACCTGGTATTCCCGGGCGAGGGCCTCGAACGCCTCCAGTCCGGCGTCCGACAGGCCGCTGTCACGCACAATCTCCAACTCGGCCGTCCGGTTGCCCGTCAGCTCTCGGGCCTCGGCCTTGATGCGGCCGTCGGCTTCGTAGCTGTAGGTGATCTCGACCGGCGAACCGGCCGGGAGATTCGGGGGAAGGTTGGTGATCTGGAAGTCGCCGATCACGGCACAGGCCGAGATATCGGGCACTTCGCCCTGCAGCACGCGCACCCGGATCCGCTGCTGGTTGGCCACATTGGTGGTGAACCGCTGGCTGACCTTCTGGGGGATGGCGGTGTTCTTGGGGATCATCACGTGGTTGACCTTCCCCACGCGGGTCTGCGGATTGGTGATCTCGATTCCCAGCGAGTGCGAGTTGACATCGGTCGCCGTGACGGACCGCAACCGCTTGATGACCGCCTGTGCCATCCGGCTGCCGCCCCCGGTTTCCCGCGCCTCGAGAATGGCCGCGTGGATGCTGGCCCCCTGGGCCACTGCCTCGTCCGGATTCAGTTCCCGCGACGGCCGCTTGCCCGAGACTTCCTCCAGCATCTTGAAGACCGCCGGCATGTGCGTCGAACCACCCACCAGCACCACTTCATCGAGCGTGCCGAAGTCGACCCCCGACTGCTGCAGCACCAGTTCGGTGGTGTCGCGGGTGCGTTGCAACAGGTCGGCGGTCATCCGTTCGAAGTCGCCCCGGGTGACCGAGAGGGTCAGGTTCTTTCCCTCGTGGTACAGATTGACCGGGGTCTGGGCCTTCGAGGAGAGGTGCCGTTTGGCCATCTCGCATTCTTGGGTGAACAGCAGCCGGGTCTCGGGGTTCGCCAGCGGATCGCTGCTGTACTTGCGGCGAAACTGCTCGGCGACATGCTCGACGATGCGACTCGTCCAGTCGAGCCCGCCCAGCATCACGTCGCCGTCGGTCGCCAGCACGCGGAAGTGCGTGGGAGTGTAACGGACCACCGTCACGTCGAAGGTGCCACCCCCCAGGTCATAGACCATGATGGTCTTTTCGTTGGCTCCCAGGTCGGTGCGCCCCAACTCACCCCGCTGCCAGGCATAGGCCAGAGTGGCCGCGGTGGGCTCGTTGATGATGTCAATCACATTCAGACCGGCGATTCGACCGGCGTCTTGTGTGGCCTTGCGCCGCAGATCGTTGAAGTAATACGGAACAGTGATCACCGCATTCGCGATCGGGCCGATCTTTTGCTCGCAATCCTGCTTCAGCTTCTTGAGGATGAGCGCCGAGATGAACTCGGGTGTCAGCTTCTTCCCCAGGTATTCCTTGAACCAGTTCTTGTTGCCCATCTGCCGCTTGATCGCATCGACCACGTTCTCGGGAGGCTCGACTGCGACGCGCTGGGGAGAGGGTCCCACGATCACATGTCCCGACTCGCCCAACAGCACGATCGAGGGGGTGGTCGTGCTGCCGTCGGCATTGACGATCGAGATCGGCTGCCCCTCGGAGTTCAATTGCGCCAAAGAGGAGAACGTGGTGCCCAGGTCGATGCCCACGGTCTGACCTTCCAGAAATTTCACCATCGGAGCTGCCTCAAAACACAGTGGACACTGGGGAGACGGACTGCAGAAAATGCCGCATGCGAAGCCGCATTGTGACGCTGCACCAAGGGGCTTGCAAGCCCTCGCGCAGCGGTTGTGGCCGAATCGGGACGATCAGGACCGGGCCCTGCCCCCCGCCGGAAAATCTCCCCCTCCCACCCTTCCGGCTGCCACGCCCCGGTCGATTCCATGGGTCGATTCCGTCGGCGGATTCCGTCGGTCAATTCCATCGGTCGATTGCTCCAGTCGATTCCCCCCAGTGCCCCCCCGGCTTAGCACCCGCCGTCCCCCCCCGAGGAAAGATGCGGTTGTAGCGACTGGGTGGTCCGCGATGACGACGTGGTCCTTCCGTGGCCCGTCCACTAAAATCTCCTGGCTGTCGGGAGGGCCCCCCGCGCTTCCTGTTCTCATCCCCGTTCGGTGCAAACCACTCGGGTTGATTCCAGTTTTCCGGAGTTCCCTCCAC
>JBKCTR010000013.1:0-2280 GCA_046318755.1 Planctomycetaceae bacterium | reverse complement strand
GCCCAGATTGAGGTTCACCGCGACCGTGGAGTTCGACAGATCGAGCAGATCCAGTCCTTCACCAGCCAGTTCGACCACGCTGTCGGTGCCGAGGGCTGCATTCGCCGCGAAGACGTAGCTGTCGTCACCCAGACCTCCCTGGAGGATGTCGTTCCCGGCCAGTCCCACCAGCGTGTCATGCCCGGCCCCACCGGTGAGGACATTCGCGATGGTCGTCCCGGTCAGCAGGTCATTTCCGCCGCCGCCGATGGCGTTCTCGAACGCCGTCGCCAATCCCAGCACCAGTGACAGGTTGGTATTCACCAC
This sequence comes from Planctomycetaceae bacterium, assembly GCA_046318755.1. Classification (GTDB taxonomy): domain Bacteria; phylum Planctomycetota; class Planctomycetia; order Planctomycetales; family Planctomycetaceae; genus UBA10511. The sequence continues at coordinate 1,974 of JBKCTR010000013.1, read as the reverse complement.
CTGGCTCGCGGTGGTCCCCAGGTTCAGCGTCACATTGGTCGAGGTCGTTCCCGAAAAATCGAGGGTGTCGATCCCGCCGGCCGATTCATTCAGCGTGTCGGTCCCCAGAGCGCTGTGGGCGGCGAAGCGATACGTGTCATCTCCCAGGCCGCCGTTCAGGCTGTCGTTTCCGGCCCCCCCCGACAGGTTGTCTGGGCCGTCATTCCCCAGCAGTGTGTTCGCCAGGGCGTTGCCCGTCAGCCAATCACCGAGCGATCCCCCGAACACGTTCTCAAACGTGTTGTCGGCCCCCAGGATCAGGCTCAGATTGGCGTTCACCACCTGGTTCGTGGCATCCCCCAGGTTCACGGTCACTCCCAGCGTCGTACTGGTCGAGAAGTCGAGCGTATCGAGGCCACCGGCTGATTCGTCGAGGGTATCGGTCCCCAGGGCCGTTCCGGTGTTGAACAGGTAACTGTCATTCCCCAGACCACCGATGAGGGTGTCATCCCCCGCCAGGCCCTGCAGCGTGTCGAGACCGGCTCCCCCGTCGATGCGGTTCGCCAGCGCGTTGCCGGTCAGGGTGTCGTTCAGCGAACCGCCCGTGATGTGCTCGACCGTGTCCCCCGCGTTGAGGGTCAGCGTCAGATTGCTCGCGGTGACGATCTGGGGGGTGTTGAGACCCAGATTGACGGAAATTGTCTTGCCGGTGGTCTGCGAGAAGTCGAGCGTGTCGATCCCGCCGCCGGCCAGTTCGGTGAGGGTGTCGGTCCCCAGGACCAAGTCGGTATCGAGCAGATAGGTGTCGTTGTCGGAGCCTCCCTGCAGGCTGTCATTCCCCAGACCGCCATCGAGGGTGTCATTCCCCGCTCCCCCCACCAGCGAGTCGAGCCCGGCGTTGCCCACCAGACGATTGGCCAGCGAATTGCCGGTGAGCGTGTCGTTGCGCGAGCCGCCGGTGACATTCTCAAACGTGTCGACCGCGTTCAACGCCACGCTCAGGTTGGCGTTGACCACCTGGGTGATGGCCGATCCGAGATTCACCGCCACCGCCAGCGTGGTCGTCAGCGAGAAGTCGAGCGTGTCCGTCCCTTCGCCGGCCAGTTCGGTGAGGGTGTCGCTGCCGAGAGCAACATTCGTGGTATAGCTGTAGACATCGTCCCCCGCGGTTCCCGCCAAGGTGTCATTGCCGGGTCCCCCCACCAGCACGTTGCCGAGGATGTTCCCGGTCAGCGTGTCGGCGAGCGAGCCACCGGTGACATTCTCGAACGTGTCGGCCGCGTTGAGAGTCAGATTCAGGGTGCCGGTCGCCACGGTCTGCAGCGTGGTGAGACCGAGGTTCAGGGTGATCGCCTTGGTGGTGGTCATGGCGAAGGTGATGAGGTCGATTCCTTCCCCCACCAGCTCCACCAGGCTGTCGCTGCCCAGCGCCGTGTTGGCGTTGAAGATGTAACTGTCATTGCCGGCCCCGCCAGTGAGGATATCATCTCCCCCGCCACCGATCAGGCTGTCGTTGTTCCCGGCTCCGTTGAGGCTGTCGTTGCCCATGCCGCCGGTCAGCGTGTTGATCAGATTGTTCCCCAGCAACGTATCGGCCCCATCACCCCCCGTGATGTTTTCGAAGACCGCGCCGTTCTGCAGGTTGAGCGAGAGGTTGCCGTTGACCACCTGCGTGGTCGCCAGGGAGAGGTCGAGCGTGACACCGGCCGAGGTCCCGGTGAAATCGAGCAGGTCGGTGCCGCCGGTGACCGTTTCGACCAGCGTGTCGGTTCCCAGCGAAGCATCGGCATCGAAGAGGTAGCTATCGCTGCCGGTGCCTCCCGTCAGGATGTCGTCGCCGGCCCCTCCCGTGAAGACGTTGGCGAGTGTGTTCCCGGTCAGAGCATCATTCCCGGCACCACCCATCACATTTTCAAACGTCGTGGCCGAGCCGAGAACGAGCGTCAGACGGCCAGCCGCCACGGTCTGGACCGTGGCCAGCGACAGATCGACCGT
>JBKCTR010000012.1:0-2348 GCA_046318755.1 Planctomycetaceae bacterium | reverse complement strand
GGGGGTCGACCGGGTCAACCACAACCTCAACCCCAGCCGCGAGCACTACGACCAGATCTGCTCGACCCACACCTACGACGATCGCCTCGAGACCCTGCGGGTGATCCGCGAGGCGGGGATGGAGATCTGCTCGGGGGGCATTGTGGGAATGGGAGAGAAATCGAACGACATTGTCGACATGGCGTTCGAGCTGCGGGAATTGAAGGCCGAGTCGATTCCCGTGAACTTTCTGCACGCCATCGAAGGAACGCCGCTGGAGGACCAGCAACGGCTCGATCCGCGGTATTGCCTGAAGGTGCTGTGTCTGTTCCGGCTGACCAATCCGACCAGCGAGATCCGGATTGCCGGCGGCCGCGAGCTCTGCCTGCGGTGGCTGCAACCGCTGGGGCTGTATGCCGCGAATTCGATCTTCCTCGCCGACTACCTGACCACCAAGGGGCAGACCGCCGCGGAAGATTACAAGATGATCGAGGACCTCGGGTTCCAGATCATGGAACCGGGCCCCGAGACGGCGAAGGCCAAAGCGGCCCTCGCCGCCGGCACCTGCGGCAACGGCTGCGGTCCCTGAACCGCCCGTGGGATAGGCTTTCAGCCTGTCGCGTAAAGAGACCAAACGACCCGCACCCCGCCCCCGACCATGCCTTGCCCACTTGGGGGCGGGGCAGTTGTCGAGAGTCATTCGGGAGCATTCGGCGGCCCGACTTGGAAACCACGGTCGGGCACGGTGCGCGGGCGAGAGTGTGAACCCCGGATGAACTGTCGACGCACAGACCACGTGCCACAGTCGGTCTGGCCGGTTTAAGACCGGGCGATTTCCTGCGCCGCCCGCAGGCCCGAGAGGCAGGCCCCTTCCATGAATCCCTGCCAGCTGTAGAACGAGTCGGTGTGCTCGCCGGCGAAATGGAGATTTTGGATGGGCAGGCCTTCAAGCCCCGCGAGCGAGGTGAATTGCCCGGGCCGGTAGCAGGTGTAGCCGCCGCGGGCGAGGGGATTCAGAGACCAATTCGCCACGACGGTGCGGTACCCACCCCCATCCACGGCCGCTCTGGCCTTGGTCCCGGGGAAGACCTGATCGAGTGAATTGAGAACAGCCTCCGCCTCTTGCTGCGGCTGACTCGGGTCGAAGAGCAGGGCCTGCAGGCCTCCCGAAAAGTTTGTCAAAATCGCCCGTTGGGCGGTGCTGCGCGAGACGTTGGTCTCCCAGGTGCAGCTCAGTTTGAACAGGTCGGCATACGAGGCGCCTGTACCGCCCACGTCGGCCCAGGGCCGTCCCTGGAAGCCAACCATCTGCTTGGTATTCACCCCCAGCGAAAACCGGTCGATCACGTCGAGTTTCCAGGCTGGCAGACCGAGGCTCGCATCGAGTTCCACATCCCGCAGGGTGGTGAAGGGTATCGCCAGGATCACCCGGTCATGTGCCCGGGTCACGGTCGCACCTGGCCCCAGGGTCAGCTCCACCCGGCCATCTGGCCGACGGGCCACCCGGCACAGGCGACGTCCCAGCTCCACCCGGCCTGCCAACTGCGCGCCCAGCCGGGTGGCAACCTGGTCGTTCCCGCCAACAATGTGGTAACGCTCGTCGCTGAACACGCCCCAGGGAGTGAAATTCGACCGGTTGTCGGGATGGATGAAGTGCAGAAAGTTCAGCGAACTCTGCTCGGCCGGTTCGCCTCCGTACTCGATGGTGTAGGCGGCTCGGATGACCTCGCGCAGCAGGGGAGTCGCCCGTGTCCCCCGGCTATTGGATCCGTCCAGGTACTCTTCGAGCGAGATCAGGTCCTGTCGTCGGTCTTCGGGGGTGAAGCCCAGGGCCGAGACTTCGCTGGAGAGCGCCCGCACATCGGCCTTCATGGTGGGCACAAACTGGCGCAGCTCATCCACCACCGCCGCCTCGGAGAACCGTTGGCCGAAGAAGTGATAGAAGACCTCTCCCTCGACTTTGTTGACGTCTTCGAGTTCGAGATCGAATTCGCGAGCCAGCCCCAACAGCGTGGTGTTGAGGGTGTCGATCAATTCGCCTCCCAGCTCGGCCACCTGCCCCGGAAACGTGTTGCGGAGAGACTGCACGCGTCCTCCCAGCCGGTCAGAGGCTTCGTAGACGGTCACTGTCGCCCCGGCCCGGGACAGTTCGCGGGCCGCCAACAGACCGGCCAGACCCCCACCGACAATTCCCACCGACAGGCCGCGAATTCGGCGCGGAGCCCCCTGGGCCAGCCTGGTTTTTCCCAGTCCACCAGCCCCCCAAGCCCCCCCCCCCAAACCCCCCGCCGCCCTTAGAAACCACCCTCCGCATAACCCCCTCATGGAAGCCAGCCGCCTAAACCCCCCCACGTCCCCCGCGGCCTGCG
>JBKCTR010000011.1:0-4664 GCA_046318755.1 Planctomycetaceae bacterium | reverse complement strand
CCCTGGTAGTGGGGCGAAAATGACAACGTCCGGCCCAACGGGCCAACCGTTCCTCGAACCGCGCGGGGTGTGAGAAGAATTGTTGGCCCGTTGGGCCGAAACATCTCGTTGGGGCCTTTCCCGGCCCACTGGGCCGGGCTGGGGGAATGGCTGGCCCGTTGGGCCGTTCACCGTCGCCTCGCCCCAAGCCGTCCGGTCCCGGCACGTCGTCCCCGAAGGGGTGTAAGAGGGTAGCCGGGGGTTCCGCAACGCGGTACCCCCGGAACGCGATCCCCAAATCGGGCCAGAACCCCGAGAGGGGTTCCAGACGTCGGTGATCAGACGTGGCGGTGGAATCCGAGTCCAATCGACGAACGTGATCCGCGGGTGGGTTGGGCGAACATGTCAGGCGATGGTCCCTGATGAACGTCGTTTCCCGATCCTCTGGAACCCCGACCGGGGTTCGGCTGTGCGGGGTTTGGCGTGGTCCCTGTTTTCTTAGCCCGAACGGGCCATCGTCCGGCCCAAAGGGCCAGCCGTTCTCCCAGCCAGGGTCGTAGGCCCTGGTAGGGTCATTCCACCACCACACCGTCCGGCCCAACGGGCCAACCGTTCCTCAAACCGTGCGGGTCGTGAGAGGAATTGTTGGCCCGTTGGGCCGGCACACGTCGCTGGGATCTTTCCCGGCCCGCTGTGCCGGGCTGGGGGAATGGCTGGCCCGTTGGGCCGGCAAATAGTTGCCCGTGGCGCTTCACACACTTGGGCCTGCCGGGCGGGAGTTGGGGCCTGCCGGCCGGGGGTTGGTGTGGGGCTCAGCCGATCCCGATGGGGTCTCTGCCCATCGGTGCGGGTGTCTTCCGACGAATGCCCAGCGGGGCGGACACTTCGGTCCGCACTCCCGCCGGGCGGGTTTTGATGGGCGTGAACGGATCGTGGTTTGGAGGGTTGACTGTGACGCCAACGGCACCTGCGTCAGCGGAGGCGCTGCCGTCCGCGACGGACGAACCACAGACCGACACTGCCGGTCATCAAGAGCAGCCAAGAACCCGGTTCGGGGACCAGGGCGAAAACTTCGATTCCTCCCGCTCCTTCATACGCGACGACCACAAAAGTCTCACCGTTGGGACTCATCCACGACGGGATGAAGAACAGCCCTTCGGGTGCGGCGGTACCATTGCTCAGGCCGGTGTTGATGTAGTCGACAAACTGAGGCAGGGTTGGGTCGGAGATGTCGAAAGCCATCAGTCCGCCGGTCCGTTCCAGCCCGATGAAGGCATGGGGACGATTCCTCCAGAGGCCCACCACCACCGACTCGGGCTCGGGACCCTTGTTGTCGGACCGGCGGTCGAATTCGGCGGTTTTGGACTGTTCGGAGTTGAACAGGGTCGGCACAAGGGCGGCGGTCAGCTGTTCGAACTGGCTTCCCGAGTCGGCCACGCGGGCCCCGGTGTCGGCATTCCAAATGCTGAAGCTGCGGGTACCAAACATGGTGGGAATCTCAATCTGCGTGTCGGCGTCGGTGTTGCCGTCGAACCGCGAGATGGTCAGTCGGCCGATGCCGGTGATGTTGTTCAGGTTGGCCGCCCCGGGCTCGACGAGGCCGGTGGTGTTGGCACGCGCCTCATCAGGGGTGTTGAACCCGCTGCTGTTGTCGCGACCGTCTCCCTCATTGGCGGTCACCAGATAGGTCTGCCCCCCCACACGGAACGAGGCGATCCCATCGGGCATTGGCATGCCGTGCACCAGATCATTGATATTGATGGCATTTTCGGAGTCCGAGGCATCGACCATTTGCTGGATCGTCCCCAGGGTGTGGATATCAACCCAAGTGTTGGTGTTGAGGTCGTAAACCGCGATCGCGTTGGCCTCCTGCAGCGACACGTAGGCCTTGTCTCCGGAAACCGTGATGGACTCCGGTTCGAGATCCCGCCAGGGGGTGGCGGCATTCGCGGGGTTGATGCGGAGAGAACTCAGCGGCGGAACACCGGCACCAAGATTGGCGGCCGAGAAATCGGTGGTGATCACATTTGCCGCCGAGAGGGAGGGGACGTCGGCCGCGGTCGCCACACCGGCGACGTTGATGACACTGATCGACCCGGGGGCGTCGCTGCCGTTGGCGGGTTCTCCCTCGTTGGCGACCAGAATCCGGCTGCCGTCAGGGGTGAAGGTGACCATGTCGGGGTGATATCCAACGTCCAGCTCCTGCAGGACCGCGCCGGTGGTGGTGTTGAAAAGCACCGCCTTGCCCGCCACGGTGCTGCTGGCGTTCGGGATGGCGGTGAGCACACCGAAGCCGCGCCCCTGCGGATCGATGGCCACGCTGGTGACATCCTTCAGTGCTCCACCGAAGACACCGCCCAACGGAATCGAGGTGGCCGAAGAAGTCAGGTTCTTCCCGGTGCCGAATTCCACCACCGCCATCGCCGACCCAGAGGTCGCGAACAGGCGGTTTGTGAACCGGTCGTAGACCACAATCTCAGTGATGTTGGGGGTGGCAATTCCCCCCCAGCGAACCAGCCCGGCCCGGGCGGTCCGCAGGCCACACAGAGACAGCACCAGCGCCAGCCACATTACGCCCCTGCCCGCACACCAGATTCTCACAGTCAGCTCCCTTTCTCAACAGGATCATCGGTGGACCATATCCCGAACGCCGCATGGTCGATCCGCATGGTCGATCTGTTTGAGCGAGCCCGGCAGGGGGAACATCGAACGGCCCACCTGTCCAAACACGTCGCATCCGAATGTCGGAAGGCGACCCGTGAGAGTGCGTTCCACTCAACAGTCAGGCCATCCAGCCCTGCCCGACGGATGCGTCTCAACAGCAGACTCTCCGCGGAGGGGTCAACGGAGTTCGGGGACCCCATACGGATTCTGCCGGTTTGAAAGTTTGACTCAAGCGTCGGGAAGGCAGTTTCGCCAAACCTCTCCGGAACTTCATGCAATCCTCACGTTGGCGAAGCGGTCGGGGAACCTCCCATGACTCCGCCTCGTTCCCGGGAGCGGGGGGAAGGGCAACACCTCCCCTCGCTTCGAGGGAGATTCCGTGCCGTCGCCGACGAAACTCGGCGCTCCCCCCCGCAGAACCGAGACTCTCTCCCCGGGCCGTTGCCGAACGGCGAGACCAGACCCGGACTCACCGTACACCGCCACCGTGCCGCTGGTGCCGGGCCCCAACAGTTCAAGGAAAGTGCAAGACGGAGAGACAACAGGAGATTGACGATGAGTCTGACACCTCCGACGTGCGTTGGGAGACTCCAGGAGGCACTGCATGGCAAAGCGAAGGGGAATCCGACCTATCGGTTCTACTTGCTGTACGACAAGGTGTACCGGATGGATGTGCTGTTGTTCGCCTACCATTGCTGTCGTGCCAACGACGGCAAACCGGGGGTGGATGGCCAGACATTCGAGGACATCGAGAAGTACGGCCGGAGGCGATGGCTGGAGGCGATGGCTGGAGGAACTGGCGGAAGACCTCAGGAAGAAGACGTACCATCCGAGTCCTGTCCGACGGGTATGGATCCCGAAGGCGGACGGGAAACAGCGGCCGTTGGGAATTCCCACGATTCGCGACCGGGTGGTGCAAATGGCGGCTGTGGTGGTCCTCGACCCGATTTTCGAGGCGGATCTGCAGCCAGAACAATACGCCTACCGCCGCAAGCGGGGGGCGTTGGATGCCGTGAACAACGTCACCGAGTTGTTGAAGACGGGACACACGGAAATCGTCGACGCGGACTTGAGCGGTTATTTCGACACCATTCCCCACACCGAACTGATGAAGTCGGTGGCCCGGAGGATCAGCGACGGGAACCTGCTGCATCTGATCAAGATGTGGCTGGAAGCGCCTGTTGAAGAGACCGATGAGCGGGGGAGAAGGCAGAGAACGACCCGCAACAAGGACACGGGGCGTGGCACGCCGCAAGGTGGCGTCGCGTCTCCCCTGTTGGCGAACATCTACATCCGGCGGTTCGTGCTGGGTTGGAAGCAACTGGGCTATGCCCAGAAGCTGAAGGCCGTGATCGTGAACTATGCGGACGATTTTGTGATCTGCACACGTCGGGGCAGGGCCGAAGAGGCCATGCGTCTGATGCGGGGGCTCATGAAAACGCTGCGACTGACGGTCAACGAAGAGAAGACACGGATCTGTCATCTGCCGTCGGAGTCATTCGACTTCCTGGGATATACGTTCGGAACGCAGTACCACCCTCGGACGGGAGCGGCCTATGTGGGTCCGCGACCCTCCAAGAAGAAGATCAACAACCATTGCCAAGTGATCAGTCACATGACGGATCCCCGCACCTGTGGACAGGACGCGGAGGCCGTGGTCGGGAAGCTGAATGCCCGGCTGCGAGGTTGGTCGAACTACTTCCGGGTGGGGACTGTCGTGAAGGCCTACGTGACCGTGATGCATCACGTTCGTCGCAGGCTCCGCCGATGGTTGTGCGCGAAGCACAAGGTACGCGGGAGCGGCTGGAACCGTTTCTCGGATGCGTATCTGCATGAGGAGCTGGGTTTGTTCCTGTTCCCACGCTGCGCGTACTACGACCCGTGTGCGAAGACCATGCGAAAATCTTGTCCGAGAGCCGGATGCGGGAAAACCGCCCGTCCGGTTCGATGAGCGGTGCGTGGAGACGGAGGAAAGGCATGCGGATATTGAGCCACAGACGGGGAAACCCCGAAACAGATGT
>JBKCTR010000010.1:0-4259 GCA_046318755.1 Planctomycetaceae bacterium | reverse complement strand
TTCCCCCAGTTCCCGTCCGCCAAGCTGGCGCGGATTGCTGGTTGTGAGCGGGGTGTTGCTGGACTGGCCATGCAGATGGCGGGGTTGGATCGTCGTTCGGCTCTGGGCCGGCAAGGTGACGATGCGGATTGACATCGGTGGCTGCTGCGAATGCCTTTCGCAGGCCCGGTGTCGACCCGACACCGGGCCTGTTTACGTTGTGGGACAGGCCGTGTGATGGGGCGGCGTCCGTCACTGCGGCGGTGAGCAGGCGGCACGAGCGAAACCCGGTTTCCATGTGCGGCGTTTTGGCCGGTTCTGATTCCGGTCAGAAACATGGTGGAGGGATCCCACAAACAGAGATTGACAATCGGCTCGTTGGACTTCTGGTGAGGTCGCTGGTCTCTCACGCCAGTCAGGTTGGGTTCGAATCCCACACGAGTCACTTGCGCTTGGTCGTCCAACGGTTCAAGACGCCGCTCTGATAAGGCGGAAACGAAGGTTCGACTCCTTCCCGAGCGATGATCGACGGCCTGGTCGATCCCGCCGGAGTGCGGACGACCGTGTTGCGACCAGGCGCACAGGAAAACACGGTGCGTGCCGCGAAACGTGGTGAGCCCTGCGGGTGCGGTGGAAGCATGGCGGTCTTCGAAGCCGTTGGACGAGGTTCGAATCCTCGGCGGGGTACTGAGTGCATGTCCTTGGAGTGTGCTGGATCGCACGCGACTCCGCGAAGGTCGCAGACCAGGTTCGATTCCTGGCGAGGACGCTGACGAAAAGAACAGAGAAACATGTCACTGCGGGGCAATCCGCCCAAAGTTGAACCGGATTCTCAGTTTGAATTGAGGGATGACAGGGAAAAATGGACCTGTCCCCTTATGTCCTTTCGAGTCTGTCTGTCCTCGTGGTGCAGTCCGGAGTGCACGCCGCCCTGTCAAGGCGGAGGCCGTGGGTTCGAATCCCATCGGGGACGCTGAGTAAAGAGTGTGGGCTGGAGACACCCCTCCAGACCATGTGTTCGACCTGGTGGTGGAATTGGCAGACACGCAGCGCTCAGAACGCTGAGCCAGCATGGCATTGGGAGTTCGAGTCTCCCTCAGGTCACTGCAGGTGGGCGGGTGCCCAACTGGCTTTCATAAGGCCGGCCGGCCCGGTTCGAGCCCGGGACCTGCCATCAACGCGCTGTGTGGATGGAGCGTCGCGAAACCCTAGTCGTGGAAACAAGACGAACCCTGTGGGTGTGAACTGAGGGACGGCAGGAAAATGGACCTGTCCCCTTTTGTCCTTGGAGTGTGCTGGATCGCACGCGACCCTCCGAAGGTTGCAGACCAGGTTCGATTCCTGGCGAGGACACTGAACATGTTGCTGCCGCTGCCAGGTGGACTGGCGGTGGTCCCCCGGGACCGCCCATGGCGGGTTCGACTCCCGACGGCAGGTTTTTGAGGTGACGTGCCCTCCTGTTTCCAGGGGCGGACCCGCCGCCGGGGTCGCCGTCTGACGGTTGACCACCGGCTCGGCAGGGTCTGTTCCCGACTGGGATTTGCGACAGGACCACGGTGGAAAAGGCCTGTTCCCTCCCAACCGGGACGAACAGGTCCATCAGGTTCGAATCCTGAACTCAACGGAGTGGGGTACGTCGTTTCGACGCGCCCCACGTACCAACTTTGTGAGATGCTCGACACGCAGGCAGACGTTGGTTCCCGCGGTCCCGATTCGGGGGGATGGATCAGCCGATTCGTCTCCACCCGGACGGGCCACCGCGAACGACGCCCTGCGGGGGATGGATCCCGGATCCACCCGGTGCCGACGAACCGGGCTCCGACCACCCGCGAGATCGTGCGGCTTCCGTTCGCGGAAGCCGGCCACACAACTCGCGGACTGGAACGAGCCCGCCGTTCCCGGCACAGGTGGATGCTCAAATTCCCTCCGCGTCGCGTCGCGGCAGGGACCAACGCTCTGCCTTCATCGGGCATCTCGAAACCACTCTCGTGGATCAATCCCCGTGGGAATGATCCCCGTTTGCGTCTTTGTGTTCGTCCTCCAGCCAGTCGCCCGTGGGGGTGTGTCCCCCGCAGCGCAGCCGGCCCAAGTCCTTCAACCACCCCGGAGTGGCAGCCATGCACCCCCCCTAGATTTCCAGCATCTTTCAGTTCTCCCCCTGGATGATCCCCCATGAGGTCACTTCTCAGGGACTCGCCGTCGGCTTCGACCGATGGTCCGAAGAAAACGGATTGCGATCTGAACCGGGCGGTTTTTTTCCCGTCCAGTCCCCGATCCGTCCCTTGTCGCCACTCCTCCCAAACAGCTCAGTGGAGGTTCCTGCCGCAACTCAAATGTCGTCCCCGCGTTTGCCTGTTCCCCCGAAGGAGGTCTCCATGTTCACCCAGGTTCTGATCCGCAGCTTCGAGATCGGACTGCTGTTTCGCGACGGCGAGTTCGCTCGCCTGTTGGCTCCCGGGCGGCATCGGTTTTTCAGTCTCTTCCGGAAGATCCGGGTGGACGTGGTCTCGCAGCGCAACCCCGATCTCGTCCACGAGCAGCTCGACCTGATCGTCAAATCGGGGGCGCTTCAGGACCGGGCGGTGGTCCTCGACCTGCAGGAACACCAGCGGGCTCTCGTCTGGATCGACAACCGCTTCAGCCGGGTGCTCCCCGCGGGACTGCACGCCTTCTGGACCGGTCAGCGCCAGGTGCGAACCGAGGTGATCGACGCCCGCTCGGTGCGGTTCGAACACCCCGAGATGAACGCGATCCTGGCGTCGCCGACCGCACGCCAGTCGCTCGACGTGTTCACCGTTGGTCGCGAGTGCGCCGGAGTGCTGTACCAGGATGGACAGTACCAGGCGACGCTCACTCCCGGAACGTACGCGTTCTGGAAGGGCCAGGGAGAGGTCAAGGTGGTGGAGACCGATCTGCGCGAGAACCAGATCGACATCTCCGGACAGGACCTGATGACCGCCGACAAGGTCACCCTGCGGCTCAACGCCGTGGTGACCTACAAGGTGGCCGATCCCCAGCGCGCGCTCACCCAGAGCAACGACCTGCGGAATGCTCTCTACCGCGAGACGCAGCTCGTGCTGCGCAGCGTCGTGGGGGCGCGGGAGCTCGATCAGTTCCTCACCGACAAGGACGCGGTGTCGCGTGAATTGACCGAGCAGATCCGCGGCCGGGCGACGCAGTTGGGGCTGGAGCTGGCGTCGGTGGGGATCAAGGACGTGATCCTGCCGGGAGACATGAAGGAACTGTTGAACCGCGTGACCTCCGCCCGCAAGGAGGCCGAGGCGAATCTCATTCTCCGTCGGGAAGAGACGGCGGCGATGCGGTCGCAGGGCAACACGGCGAAGCTGCTGTCGGAGTCTCCGGCGCTCATGCGGCTGCGGGAGCTGGAGGCGCTCGAGCGGATTGCCGCGGCCGGCAAGCTCAACGTGGTCGTGGGTGACAAAGGACTCACCGACGCCGTGCTGAAGCTGCTGTAACGCCGGCGTTGCCATTCAAAACCAATCACCCCTGGTCTGCCTGTGCGGACCAGGGGTGATTTGTGCGCGGTTCAAGGCTGGCCCGGCCAGCGGAGCGCGGTGCTCAACTGCCGACCAGCACCGGCCGGGGATCTTTCGCCGCGGGATTGAGCTGCGTCACGCTCCGTTCCAAGGCGATCCGCACCTGCTCTCCCTCCCACCGGCAGGTCAGCCGCTGGCCGTGCGCCGTCTCGGTGAATCGCCAGTCGATCACCAGCGTGTCGTCGTCGGCCCAGGCCGCGGCCGCCGCCGTCGCATGCCGCCGGGTGGCCAGCGTGCTCACCAGGTGCAGCGGCACGGGGGAAAAGGTGGTGTCCCCCGCCAGCCACCGGCCCAACCCGAACTCGACCCCCTGATCCCCGGCGGCGGACTCCAGCGAAAGTCTCCCCCGCCCATCCCGCAGCACAAATGAGGCCCGGGTGATTCCCAGGGAATTGTCGGCCACCGCGTACACCCGCCGGTCGATGTGGGGTCCTCGGGGAGAGCTGGGCTTCCCCGGGGGCACCGGCAGCGACAAGGCATTCAGCCGTTCGCGCAACTGGCCGCTGGCCTGCGGATTCGCCGACAACGGTTGGGCGGCGAGGGCCGGCAAGAGGTGCTTCCACACCTCGTTCAGCACCCCCTGCAGGTCGTTGGTCTCGGAGGTGATGGCCAGCACGGTCTGCTGATCCGGCAAGACCACGCAGTATTGACCGAACGCTCCGTCACCCCGAAACGCCCCGTGCCGGCACCGCCAGAACTGGTAGCCGTACCCCTGCGCCCAAT
>JBKCTR010000009.1:0-23366 GCA_046318755.1 Planctomycetaceae bacterium | reverse complement strand
GGCTGGCGGCCTGCGGGGCGAGTCATCCGGCGCGGCTGGGTGGGTTGGGCTTGGTGGTGCTGCTTGGCGCCGGGGGGGACGACAAACCTGGAGGTGTGTCGCCACGGAGTGGTTGGTGCGCAAGACTCCCGGGCACTTAGCTGTAACCCAACGGCGCGGAGAGAGGTGCGAGCGCGCTCTCCGGGGAAAGGTCTGTGGGCTGCAGCTCAGTATTTCGGAAACATCGGGGGGGTCGGCCTGTTCGCGGCGAACTGGGGCGTTGCCACCGCCGGAGCCGACAGACAAGAGACCAGTCGCGATCGGTAATTTCGGAGGACTGGCTGCATCGGGCCATGCCCGAGATTTTGGTGAGGGAGGTGCAGTTCGTACTGACCGCGGTAACCGGCTTTCTCAAGGCGGCCCATCAGTTCCGCCAGAGAGGGGGGGGCGGCTGGTGTTGCTTCGGATGTGGGACCAGACAACGCGGCGACTCCGTGATCGGAATCGACGCGTGGCAGTTCGCGGATGATGGCGAGGCCCATCAGGGGAACCAGTTCCCCCAGCCTCTGCAGGGCCTCGGGGTCACGCGCCAGACCATGCAGGTCGACGGCGAGACCCAGCCGGGAATGGCCACATTCCTGCACCAGGTCGAGTGCCTGGGCTGTGGAATCGAGACAGGACCAGCGGGCTGCCCGCGTGCCGCTTAAAACATGCACCAGCACCGACACTCCCCGGCACCGGGCATCGTCGGCCACGAGGGACAACTGCTCGGTCAACAGCTTCCGGACATGATTGCGGGAATGCCCGGCCCGCGTTCCGGTCACGACCAAGAGGTAAGGGGCTCCGAGGCTGGCGGTGTGGTCGAGGGCGAGGCGGGCGTCGTGCAGCGTTTCCCGTGCCGGAACACCATGTTGACCGGTGAATCCGCCGGCCCAAGAGAGGCTGCTCACCTGAAGTCCGCGGTCGGTCAGCAGGTCCCGACAGCGCTCTTCGCCAAACTGTTCCAGCCGCAACCGCCACATCCCCAGGGAGTTCAGCCCCGATTGACCCATTTCATGGACCAGTTCGGGCAGATCCCAATGAAAGGCGGTCGACACATGCAGCGACACACGGGCCTCGGGCTGGCACGGTCGTCCATGAGCCACATCCAACTTCGTGCGTCCAGAGGGTAACTGCGGGACTGAAGGATCCAGGGGTCTCTCCCATGCTCACGTCTGAGGATTCGGAACCGGCCCCGCCGGGCGAACTGTCCGAACTTGTCCGAAAACCATCCCCGCGAACGACCTCGCGACCATCTGGATCAGCGATGTGCGACCGCGCCCCACCCCCCCTGTCAGCCCTTCGCATTCAGCTTGACCGTGGAATCGTCCGACACGTTGACCCAGACGTGCACATGGGGCGTCCCGCGGTAATGCCAGACAAACGAGGGGCCCTCCAGACGCCAGCAATCCCACTCGCCATCATCACCCAAGTCGATCGAACTGCCGTCACTTGCCTTGCGATAGAACGCCAGGCGGCACGCATCCAGGCCCCCCTGCGCCTCCAGCAATTTGCGGGCCTCCTGCTGGTCGGTCTCGCGGTAGGGCTCCAGCAACGCACTGAGCACCTGGCGGGCATGCTGCTTCTGATCGGCCGACAGGTCGGCCAAGGGCAGCCCCGGAATCTCTCCGCGGCCCCGGAACGCGACAGCGCTCTCGTGGGGAGTCAGCTCGACCAAAGACTGAGATCGCTGCTTGCCATCCAGCATCTGGAACAGTCCATTGGCCTTTTGGGCCTGATACCAGAAGACATTCCCGGGATGTCCGACCTGTTCATTGAATCCCGAGGCGGCGTGGCCGTAGAAAATCGGTCCGCCGAAGGCCATGTGTTCGGTGCTGTTGCCGTCGCACCGGATTGTGAGATGCCGCCCGGTCATCACGAACTCGAACTTGCCGGTGTCGGGCTGTCCGAACAGGGCAATCGTCTGCGACTTTCCGTAGCCACCGGCGTCATCCTGAAGCTGCTTGAGGATCCGCTCGTGCCACTCCGGATTGTAAAGCCCCAGGAAGATCTCCCGGATGAGGTCCCGCTGCTCCGCGGTGAAGAATTCGCCCCCCACGTTGAGCTTCGAGGCGTCCGTGATGTTCCAATTGTTGGAAACATGGGTTCGCAGCAAACCGCGGTCGTCTTGATAGTCCCAGTCGAAACAAATCTCTTCCCGCTGGGCGGCATTCAGGCTGGTGTACAACCGTTTGACGAGATTCTCGGAGGCCGACTTGGCCCCCCCCTCAGCCCGGGCCTGAGAACCGGCGGAACCGATGCCCCGCACCAATCCACCTGCCAGGCCGCCTGCCAATCCCCCGGCCGTCACCACCCGGATGAAGTGCCTGCGGTTGACCGGTTGATCTCCTGTTGCACACTCGGGACAGGGCGTGGGCTCAGACATCGACGGGTCTCCTTCCAGGACGGGGAAAACAATCTGGAGTCGCAAGAGGCCGGAGTATGACACTGCGGGGGGGTTTTTTCCAGTAGGGTTGTAGCGATTGCAGCAGTTGGTGGTCTGGTCTGTGTTGACGGGTTGGTTCTGTCCCCCGACCGATGCCTTGATGCCTTCCGATTCCCGATTCCCCGCTTCACCCCATCGGTGATCGTTGATATGATTGAGGAAAGGTTGTGGCGACGTGGTGCTCCCCGCGCGGGATCAGCATGGCGACAACGGTTCGTCGATCGCGGATGGTCACGAACCAGCACGTGAGTTCAAGTTTGCGGAACGCCCACAGGAATCATTATGAAGCGCCGGATGTCACTGTCGGAATCGGCTGGTTCCCGTCGTTGGTTTCTGCAGGCGGCGAGTGCTGCGACTTTGGCAAGTCGGTGGGGTCTCGCCGCGGAATCGCGCCCCGTTCGGGGTGATCAACGCAGTGTGATTATGTTCTGGCTGTCTGGCGGTCCCAGTCAGCTCGACATGTGGGATCCCAAGCCCGATGCTCCCGCGGAGATTCGGGGGCCGTTCGGGTCGATTGAAACCCGGGTGCCGGGGGTCCGCCTGTGCGAACACTTTCCCCTGCAGGCGGCTCTGGCCGACAAGCTGTCGTTCCTGCGGTCGGTCGACTGCACCGCGAGCAACCACACTCCCATCACGCTGCAGGCGGGCAATCCGCTGGCCAAGCGGACCGATGATGGACGCGATGGCGCGGGCTATCCCTCGATCGGTTCGGTCGTGGCCAAGTTCAAGGGGCCCAATCATCCCGATCTCCCCCCGTTTGTCGGACTTGCTCCCTCCTGGAAGGCGGATGTCTGGGAAGCCGGTCAGATGGGGTCGCCCTACGCTCCGGTCGACGGATTGAAGCTGGTCGGCAAGTTTGGACTGCCGCAGGGAATTCAGGCCGAACAACTGCATGAACGGGATACGCTGCGCCGTGGATTTGACCGGCTGCGCAGCGATATCGATCGGCTGGACACGCTCGACAAGCTCGATCAGTTCCAGCAGCAGGCCTACGAAATGGTGCTGGGAGGTCACGTGCAACGGGCCTTCGACATCGAGTTGGAGCCCCAGTCGGTGCGTGATGCGTATGGGCATCACACGATTGGCCAGAAGGCGCTGTTGGCACGTCGGCTGGTCGAGGCGGGGGTGACCTATGTGCTGGTGAGTGGAGCGTGGGGTTACTTCGACCACCATGGCGACAGTGTGAACTGGGGGGGGATCGAGAAGGGGCTGAAGCCGCTGCTGCCCCACGTCGACCAGACGGTGCACGCCCTTGTGACCGACCTGGCGCAGCGGGGCCGGCTCGACAACACCCTGGTGTTGATGCTGGGAGAATTCGGCCGTTCCCCGGTCATCAACAAGGATGCCGGCCGCGACCATTGGACCAACGTGATGTCGATGGTGGCTGCCGGCGGGGGACTGAAACATGGCCAGGCGGTGGGGGCGACGGATGCACGGGGTGGTGAGGTCAAAGAGGGGCTGATTCGTCCGCAGGATTTGGCGGCCACAGTCTTCCGGTTTCTCGGAATCGACCTCTCAGCCCATTGGACCAATCCCCAGGGCCGTCCGACTCCCATCGTGGTGGAGGGGGGACGTCCCATTCCCGAGTTGTTCGCCTGAGGTTCAGCGGGGGCGCAGAACCGGTGGGCGAGGGGATGCTGGCGGGCCGGCGGCTCGACACAGCTGGGGCACTTCGCGGGGCCGCGCGCGATCGTCTATGATGAAGTGGTGGTTTCTCCGCGCCCCGGGAGGGCCATCGCGGATGGGCTGGGGTGGTTGACCTGCGTGTCGCGTAGTGAGGCTCCGTTGTCGTCTTTGCCGGTGCTCGATCTTTCCGAGACCCAACCGTCGGTTCCCGTGTTGGCCTCGACGTGTCGCCTCGTGACCCTGGGCTGCAAGGTCAATCAGTACGAGACCCAGTTGGTGAAGGAGGGGCTGGAGCGGTATGGCTGGCGGGAAGCCGCCGCTGAAGAGCCGGCCGCGCTGTGCGTCGTCAACACCTGCACCGTCACCGCCGAGGCCGATTCGAAGGCGCGTCAGGTGATCCGGCAATTGGCCAAGGCCAATCCGGGCTGTGCGACGATTGTCTTCGGGTGCTATGCGACCCGGGCCGCCGACGAGTTGTCTCACCTCCCCGGGGTCGTCGAGGTGGTTGCCGACCCCCGCGAATTGCCCGATGTGCTGCAGCGGTTTGGGGTTCATGATTGGCCGGGGGGAATCAGCCGGTTTGACGGCCATCGGCGGGCCTTCGTCAAGGTGCAGGATGGATGTCTTTTGAACTGTACCTATTGCATCATCCCGGCGGTCCGGCCGGGACTGCGAAGCCGGGAACCGGCCGACATTCTGTCGGAGATTCAGCGGCTGGTTTCGAACGGGTACCGTGAAATCGTGCTCACGGGCATTCACCTGGGACACTTCGGTGTGGAAGCAACGCGGGGGCGGTCGGGCCGGGCCCCCTATCGACTGTGGCACCTGCTGCGCGAGATTGACCGGCTGCCGGGAGACTTTCGGGTGCGACTGTCGAGCCTGGAGGCGGCCGAAGTGGGGGACGAGTTCCTCCAGGTCGTGGGAGACTGCCAGCGATTGGTGCCGCACTTTCATTTGTGCCTGCAGAGCGGTTCGGACCGGATTCTGGAGAGCATGAAGCGTCGCTACCGTTCGGGGCGATTTTTGGAGCAGGTCAGGAAGATTCGCGACAGGCTGCACAATCCGGCCCTGTCGACCGATGTGATCGTGGGGTTTCCCGGCGAGACAGAGGAGGATTTCGAGCAAACGCTGCGGGTGTGCGAGACGGCGGAATTTCTGAAGATCCATGCGTTTCCCTTTTCCCGTCGGCGGGGGACGCCGGCGCATGATTTCCCCGACCAGGTGTCTCCCGAGATCCGGCAGCGGCGAATGCACGATTTGCGGGAACTGGAAGCCCGCTTGCAGGCACGATATCATTCGCGGCTTCCAGGAGAGCGGCTGCAAGTGCTGGTCGAGGCCCGTCCCGCCCAACTTGCGGGGCACGTGACGGGAACCGCCTGCCGGTATGTTCCAGTCGAATTCCCTGGTGGCCGGTCGCTGCTCGGCCAGTTGTGCGACGTGACTGTCACGGAAGTTCGTGACGGCCTGGTGTTGGCGAAGCAAACGGAGAGTCACCCGTGAGTTCCGGCGAGTTCAAGCCCCGCTATTTGTTGCTGGAGCAGCGGGGCGAGATCACCGTGGCCACCCTGCGGATCTCGCTGCTCAGCGAGGACATCAACCTGGAACAGTTCGGTCACGAACTTTTTGCCCTGGTGGAGCAGGCGGGTTGCCGCAAGTTGGTGGTCAATCTCCGGGAAGTCCAGATGGTGACCAGTGCCGGGCTCGGCAAGATGATTGCACTGCATCGCAAGATGCACCGCATGGAAGGGGTGGTTGCGTTCTGTCACCTGCAGCCTGCGGTGGAAGAGGTGCTGCGGACCAGCCGATTGATCACCTATCTGACAGTTCGCCCCGATGTCGCGGCGGCCTCGGCGGCGTTGGTGCCCGCGCCCCGGCAGGGAACCTGAGTGGACTCTGAAAATCAGTCGATCGTCCAGGTTGGGAAGCGGCCTGGGGGGAGTCTGGCGGAATCAACACTCCGGTCCCATCCTGTTTGAGCAGCCCTCATGTCTGATGTACAACCCCGTGCCCTTCTGCTCGACTTCGAGGGGATTGATGGTTCAGGCAAGGGGACCCAGGCCCAGCGGCTTCACTCCCGCCTGACTGCCGCACGATGGCGAAGTGCGCTGATCAGTTTTCCCCGTTATTCACAGACGTTGTTTGGACGTGCTGTGGGGGATTTTCTCAACGGCCGGTTTGGCTCTCTGGACCAGGTGCATCCGTTTCTGGTGTCGCTGTTGTTTGCCGGGGACCGGTTCGAGTCGAAGGGTCTGCTGTGCGATGCCATGTCCCAGAACGATGTGGTGGTGCTCGATCGCTATGTTCCCTCCAACATCGCCCATCAGGCCGCCAAACTGGAGGGGGCCGAGCGTGAGGCGCTGATTGGCCGGATTCGCGAGATCGAGCATGCGATTTTTGGTCTCCCCAGAGCCGATCTGGTGCTGCATCTCGACCTGCCGGTCCCGCAGGCCCAGGCCCTGATCGCCCGCAAGGCTCAGCGCGATTACACCAACAAGGCCGCCGACATCCAGGAAGCGGATGCTGGTTACCTGGCGAATGTGGCCGCGGTGTATCACACACTCTCCCAGAGTGAACCCCACTGGTGCCGAATCGAGTGCTGTCCGGCCGGACGCCTGCTGACAGTCGATGAAGTTCATGATCTGGTTTGGTCCTTCGTGGCACCCCGGCTGCCTTCCCGCACACCGACAGGCCGCCCGTGAAGCTCAAACGACTTCCCGAAGACTTCCAGGTGGAAGAGCTGACTGCGGTGCAGCCCACGGGCGGAGACTATGCCCTCTATCGACTGACCAAGAAGTCTCTGGGGACTCCCGAGGCGGTGGATCGCCTGGTGTCCCGGTTGAAGGTCCAACGGCACCGCATTTCTTACGGCGGGCTCAAGGACAAGCATGCCATCACCCGGCAGTATGTGACCATCCGGTTTGGCCCCCGGCATGGCGGCCGGTTTGATTCGGTCGAACTCGACTACCTGGGGCAGGTCGACCGCGCCTTCACCCCGCAGTACATCTCGGGCAATCGGTTCCAAATCGTGCTGCGTGATCTCTCGGCCCCGGCGCTCGAGCGGGCTTTGGCGGCGGTCGAAGAAGCGACCATCCACGGGTTCCCCAATTACTTTGACGACCAGCGATTTGGTTCGCTGGGGGCGTCTGGCGAATTTGTCGCCCAGGCTTGGTGCCGGGGAGATTACGAGCGGGCCCTGTGGCTGGCGCTGGCCGACCATCACCCCGACGACCGACGGGAAGAACGCGAGCAGAAAGCTCTGCTGCGCGAATACTGGGGCCGCTGGATCGACTGCAAGGGGGTGCTCGAGCGGTCGCATCGTCGCAGCATCGTCACCTACCTGGCCGACAAACCCCCCGACAATCCCGATTATCGGGGGGCCTTCGCGCGGCTGAAGATCGATCTGCGAGGCCTGTATCTCTCGGCGTTTCAAAGCCATTTGTGGAATCAATTGCTGGCCCGTCTGCTGACCGACACAGTCCCGGAGACCAATCGGTTCCCCGTGATGCTACGAACCGGCGAGGTCCCGTTTTTTCGGTCGCTGGGGCCTGCCGAGGGGGCGGTGTTACAGGGGGCCGAGTTGTCACTCCCGTCGGCCCGATTGCATTTGCCTCCGGGACCCGAGTTGGACCGCATCGAGCAGGTGGTCCGGGAACACGGGCTGGAACTGCGCGAGTTGCGGGTCAAATACCCCCGTGACAGTTTCTTTTCCAAGGGCTCCCGCCAGGCGCTGGTCGAATTGGGACAGGTCCATCGCGAGGCGGCCCCCGACGATCTGTATCCCGGTCGACACAAGCTGGCGCTCGCGTTTGATCTGCCCCGCGGATCGTACGCAACCATGCTGGTCAAGCGGGTTACCGAATGTTGACGGTGCTCTACGAAGACAACCACTGTCTCGCGGTCAACAAGCCCCCCCGACTGCTGACCATGGGAGACAGCACCGGTGATGAATCTCTGGTTGACCAGGCCCGCGATTACATCCGCCAAAAGTATCACAAACCCGGGCAGGTTTACGTGGGGGTGGTGCACCGCCTCGATCGACCGGTCTCGGGAGTCGTCTTGCTGGCCCGGACCAGCAAAGGGGCGGCCCGGCTTTCGGAACAGTTTCGCGAGGGAACCGTCACCAAGATCTACCAGGCGCTGGTCACCGGGGCCGGCCCCGGCCAACCGGTCACCTGGCGCGACTGGCTGCTGAAGGACGAGGCCAGAAACACCGTTCGTTGTGTGGCCGAGGGGACCCCCGGTGCCCGCGAGAGCATTCTCTCGGTCCGGCCACTCGGGCCACCGGGACAACGCACCTTGGTCGAAGTGACCCCGCTCACCGGACGCAGCCATCAGATTCGCGTCCAGTTGTCCCACCATCGGCTGCCGATTGTGGGAGATTCCAAATACGGTTCCACCGAGCCATTTCGCGAAGGCTGTATCGCGCTGCATGCCGCGTCGCTGACCTTTCGGCATCCCACACGCGATCAGACCATCACCGTTGCGGCTCCGGTGCCCGGGTTCTGGCGCTGATTGTCCGGAGGGAACACCCAAAGGCAGCGATCGAAAGGAACCGCCGCTGGCCTTCGGCAAGCATCAGCGCCCTTTCTGCGTGGCGGAGTTTTTACTCTTGGGGAGGGCTCTCATCGAAGTTGTGCTCGTCGGAGGGAACCAGCGGCAGGATGGCGGCAAGATTGCGTTCCAGCTCCTCCCTCCCGGCGGTGACCTGCACTCCCTGCTCCAGCGCCCAGAGGGGAACCCCCGCCAGGCACTCGGACTGGATCTTGACCAGGTCTTTCTGAGTGGTGATGACCAACTGTGGTCTCTGCTGGCGAAGCCACGATTCGATTTGGGCAATCTCCTCGCGGCCATAGACCTGGTGGTCGGCCCAGGCCTGGAAGGCGATCAACTCGGCTCCGGCCGACGCCAGCGACGCCTCGAACGATGCTGGGTTGCCGATTCCACAGAACCCCGCGATCCGCTGCTGGCGCAGAATCCCCAGCGTTTCCCGCCGGCCTGCCGCTGAAATCAAACCCGTGATGGGGAACGCCACCTCGGCGATGTCGGCCCTGGGGTGCAGTGCATGCAGTTCTGTCCGCAGCCGACTGAGCGCCGCAGGATTGGCCTGGTCGACGCGCGTCACCACCAACTGACGGGCCCGTCGCAGTCCCCGCCGCGGTTCCCGCAGCAGTCCCCGTGGCAGCAGGTGTCCGTGGCCGAAGGGATTGAGGGCGTCGATCAGCACGATGTCGAGATCGCGGGCCAATCGCCGATGCTGAAATCCATCATCCAGGAGGATCAATTGACTGGCCAGTTCCTCTCGGGCCACCTGGGCAGAGCGGACCCGGTCGGGAGCCTGCAGATGCGGCACATCGGGGCAGAGTTGCTCGAGTACCAGGGCTTCGTCATTGGGAGCCCCCGGTTCCGCCCCATAGCCCCGGCTGACCAGGCAGACCCGCACTCCCCGTTCGCGATACCACCGCGCGACCCAGCCGGCGAAGGGAGTTTTGCCCGTTCCACCCGTTGTGATGTTGCCAATGCTGACAACGGGAATTCCCGCCGGGTGCACCCGCACCAGCCCGACATCGCAGGCCAGGTTGCGAAGGGAAACCGCCAGGGCGTAGGGACCCGAGATGAGGGTCAGACCGGCCCGAGAGAAGGCGGCGGCGAGTCCCCGGCGGTTCCCCGAAATCAAGTCGAGGTAGGCCTGACGATTCATCTTCGCAGTGACTCCCTGATGCCAAACACCACCATCCCTGAGACGAGCACCGCGGCCGCCAGAGCCAGGGCCTCATGGCTGGATGTCCCCAAAACAAACAGCCATCCGGCGAGTGCGAGCAGGCTGGGGAGGGGATAGAGCCACATCCGGAACGGCATCTGACTGGCTGGCAGTCTCTGGCGTAACAGGTGCAGCCCGACAATCTGTCCGATGAACTGCACCATGATACGTACGGTGACGGCGGCATCGATCACCTGTTGCAGGGGCCAGTAGCAGAACAAGGCGGTCAAGACCCCGAGGCAGACCAGGGCCACCTGGGGATACTGGTGCTCGGGATGCACCCAGGCGAAGGAGGTAAAGAAGTCGCGATTGCGGGCCGCCGCAAACAGCACGCGCGAGTAGCCCAGTTGAATGGCGAACAGGCAGGCGGCAACCGTCCAGAGAATGAGGGCAGTAAACCCGACCGCCACCGACCGTCCATACAGGGTCTCCATGAACTCTGCCGCGATGTTGGGAGAGGCCATGGCCCGTTCCCAGGGGACCACGCCGATGATCACGGTGTTCATGCACAGGTAGATCAAGGCCACCACGACGATGGAAATCACCACGGCGCGGGGAATGGTCCGGCCCGGGTCGATGACTTCATCCCCGAGGTGGCAGACGTTGTAGTACCCCAGGTAGTCGTAGATGGCGATCAGCATGGCCCCTCCCAGACCGACGAAGAAGCCACGATTGAATTCGAACGCATTGTCGGGAAACGTGATCAGCTCAGGCTGAAAATTGCGCAGCCCGGCCACAATCACCACCGAGACCGTGATGATGGTCCCTGTGGCCAGAATCACTCCCAATGCTCCGAGGAAGTGGATCGGCCGGCAGAGGATGGCCGTCATCCCCAGGGCGGCCAAGGCGGCCAGGGTGGCGGGCCCTCCCGGAATCGGCAAACGGTCAAGGTTTGGGGCGATGTATTTGAGATAGTCGAGCGCTCCGATGTACCCCGAGGCCATTTCCAGGGTGCCCGAGACGGCAAACTGCCAGACAAACAGGAATGGAATGAGTTTTCCCCAACGCGTCTCCCCATAAATCTTCGAAAGAAAATGGTATGACCCGCCGCTGCCCGGCAGGGCCGCCCCCAGTTCGCTCCAGACCAGACCGTCGCACAGCACCAAGACCGCCGCGATGATCCAGCCCACGAGGGCCTGAGGACCGTTCATCTTCGCGATGAACAGCGGGATGGTGATGAACGGACCGATCCCCACCATGTTGGCGATGTTGAGTGCCGTCGCTTGCCATAACCCGAGAGTTCTGGGCAGGGGGGCGGACGAAGGCTGGGACATGGGGCAGCACACCGTGGAAGTTCATGACACGTGCCGCAGGAACGCCGCGACACCCGGGAAAGAGCGCAGGATACCAGCGGGCCCATCACCGCGCCACCTTCCCGTGGCGAATCCCGCGCAAGAATTGTATGAGTTCGATAGAATGGAGTAGGGGAAGTCGGTCCCCGTGCGTCCTGATGCGAGTGTCGACCACTGGGCAGGTTTCCGGCCCGTCGCGAGACAGCGAATGTCGAAGAGCAGATCGGCTGGACCTCAATCTGCACCCACTGTGGCGAAAGCGGACGCAGTGGGTTGGTCAGAGGCCGGATGGATCGTCCTGTCGATCGCTGGGCCTTGGCAGTTTTGATTGGGTCATCATTTCCGGTTGGGCGCTAGAGGGAGCACGAATTGCCGGGACTGACGAACAACCGCTTCCACCACCCGCTCTTCGACATCGAGCGCAAAGGGGGCGGGCAAGGACTGGTAAATGATCGCTTCGGTTCCTTCGTAGCCCCCTTCCTCCAGAACCCGTCGGCTGGGCAGATAGGCATTGATCCGGTTCGAGTAGCCCGCCACCCAGATCGTCTCGCCCTCGTGCCGCAGTTCCTTCCGGATGCGATGGGCATAATCGGCAACTGGTTCCCCTCCCAGGGCGACGAGTGTCAGTTGGCCGCCGAATCGCAGCACCTGCACGGGCAATTGGTAGTCGGCCGGTTGGTCATCGGGGCGTGGCCATTGTTTGAGAATTCCCCGGGCATGTCGCGAGACAAAACCATTCCCCGATTGCGCCCGCGCTTCGAGTTCAGCCCGGGCAGGCAGTTTCTGAAAGGGCAGGGGGCAGAGCGCGCGGCTGGCTTGGAGTGTCGCTGACAGCGGAGGGCTTGCCGACTCCAACCCCTCTTCCACCGCCCGGGCGAGACTCTCGGCATTTTGTTCTGCATCTTCCAGATTCCGTCGGGGATGGGGATCCTGGTCCCCCCCACAGCCCAACAGAAACAACGCGACTGTCTGGGGATGGGTGGTTTCCAGGCGGCTTTGTGTCAGACCGGCGTAGTCGCCATGCAATTGGCGAATGTCGCCCAGGGCCGTGTTGTGGCAGGCATACCCAAACAACACGGCCAGCAAGCTGCCCTCGGCCGAATCGACTCGCAGGACAGGAACCTCATGATCGGTGACGCCATCGGGATTGGGCCCCATGCGCATCCCTTCTGCGGTTGGCAGGCGGCGATTCATCGCGAATCCACAGCGTGACTGGCCGTTGCGAACCGTCGCGGGCTGGAGATTCTCCAGGGCGGTCCCGATCAGTCGATCGATCTGGTCAACCAGCGTGGCGGCGTATTCCTCGGCGCGATCACCCCAGGCCGCGTCGATGCCCCAGTCGGCGACGTTCTGGGCCGAGAGCATCGGCCCGCCATGAGTATGCGAGACATTCAGCAGCAGTTCCTCCGGCTGCAGACCGTGCTGTTCGCGGGCCACCTTGGCAATTCGGGTCTGCAGCGAGTCGGGCGTTTCGAGAATCTCCAGCGTGACCACCACCAGCCGATGTCCCTCGGCATCTTTCAATGCCAGCGCGCGGGCCGCCAGAGGAACCAGTACCCCTTCCGACGGAGAATTGCGCGAGGCATAACCGGCCATCCAGACCGGCGCCTTGG
This sequence comes from Planctomycetaceae bacterium, assembly GCA_046318755.1. Taxonomy (GTDB): domain Bacteria; phylum Planctomycetota; class Planctomycetia; order Planctomycetales; family Planctomycetaceae; genus UBA10511. Next base: position 10,613 of record JBKCTR010000009.1, on the reverse strand, counting down.
GGGTGATGTCCACCTTGGCGACCCCAGCCCTCCAGCCAGTTGCGGGCTCTGCCGCCGAGGCCAGAGTGCCGAACGCCATGGCCAAACCAACCCACACCACTGGATTACTTCGCGAAAAAAAGTTCATGTGTCTCGGCTTCTGGCGCTGGGGAAACAGAACGGGGTGGTTGGGGCCGGTGTTGGGGTTGGCCAGCAGGTTTCGGCCCGCAACGGCCGATGTTCGCCTGGATCCCAGCTCACGCGATCGGCCGCCAGGGTTATCAGGCCCCCGTGAACAGTGGCTCGATCACCCGCCCTGCATTCAATCGCAGGGGGCGATTCAATCGATCTCGCAATTCACTCTCGGGGTCGATTCCCAAGGTCTGGTAAATGGTCGCTCCCAGGTCGGACGGGTGGTAGGGACGGGAGGCCGGGTAGGCCGCGATGGCGTCTGAACTGCCAATCACCTGTCCCCCCTGGACCCCCGCTCCGGCACACACGGCGAAAAATGCCCCCGACCAGTGATCGCGTCCATCCGGAACATAGCTGGGGGTGCCGACGTTGCCGCCCAGCTTGGGGGTCCGGCCAAATTCTCCCACCAGGACCACCAGAGTCTGGTCGAGTAAGCCCCGCTCGGACAGATCATCCAGCAAGGCCGAGACTCCGCGATCGAACGGAGGAAGCAGCCGGTCTTTCAATTGGGTGAAATTGCTGTTGTGTGTATCCCAATTGTTCATGGTTCCCATGTTGGCCTGCACAATGGGAACCCCGGCTTCGACCAGTCGGCGCGACAACAGCAGCGATTGGCCAAACAAGTGGCGGCCGTATCGGTCGCGAACCTCCGGAGGCTCTTCTTCGAGGTGAAAGGCCCGCCCCACGGCACTCGCGGACAGCATCGAAAACGCCTGCTGCTGGTAACTGTCGAATTCGTTGAGCACGGTGGAGCGTCCGGCGGTTTTGGCCGGGTTGTCGAGGGACGCCAGCAGTTTTTGCCGGTCCAACAGCGTGCCGGGTGAAACTCCGTCTGCCAGGTTCAGGCTGTCGAACCGGAAGTTCGCGGCGTTGGGATCCTGCCGGACATGCAATGGATCGAAGCGGGCCCCCAGCAGACCGGCATCCTGTCCCGAGAATCCATAGCCATTGTGCAGATAGGTTGGCAGCAGCACCCCGTTGGGAACACCATCCTTCCGCGGGCGAAGATAATTGAGTGTCGAGGCGTAGCAGGGCCAGTCATTGCGGGATGCCATATGGGTGGCACCCAATGGGAGTTGGTCGATGCCGGTCAGTACGAAATGCGTCGCCTGCTCGTGCCCGGGCAGATCGTGGGTCATCGATCGCACAATGGCATATTGGTGGGCCCGGGCGGCCAACAGGGGCAGATGCTCGCAGATCTCGACCCCCGGAGCACTTGTGGCGATGGGATTGAACAAGCCCCGAACCTCGGCTGGCGCCTGGGGTTTGAGGTCGAACATGTCGAGGTGGCTGGGGGCCCCCGTGAGGAACACCAAGATCACACGGCGATCAGCCGGCCGACTCGCCGCCGCCGCACGCCGGGCCAGCAGCTCGGGCAGAGCCAACCCCAGGCACGACAGCCCACCCGCTTCCAGAACCTGGCGACGTGTGGCGGACGGAGGTTGGGGAGATGAGAGGCGGGAGAAATTCAGTTCGGCGGTCATGAGGGGGCGCGACCCATCGAGTCGGAATGGTTCGCAAAAGGTTTTTCGTGGCAGGAGGAACCGACTTGTTCCGTGAGGCTACCGGAGGCCTGCGGTTCACCACAACCGAAGCATTCAACGACAGTTTACCAGAACGACTGTTTGGATGAGGCGGATTGGGAAACTCCCACTCCTCCCCGCGTCATCGCTCAGCCGACAGAATCGCGAAAGGGTGCCAATTCGCAGGTTTCGGTATCGTAAATCGCCGAATGCCCCTGACAGACCGGTCCCACGACAACGAAAAACCGACCAGGTTGCATATGAATGGGACGAATCGCGTCCCATTCGAGGATCCCTTCGGGCTGGGCGATCAGCCACTTGTGATAGTGGCCCGCGAAGAGAATTCGATTCGGCCCGGCGTTGAAGATCCGGTTGAATTGCCCGGTTTCATCGGGTGGACCGTCGTAATGCCACAGATCATCGAGGGATTCGGGATTCAGCCAGGGCTCGACATGCGAGAAATGGCAGTCTGCCAGTTCCAGTCGGGGTTGCAACGACTGCATCACACGCTGTACGGACGGACCATAGTGGGCTCGCGCCCGTTCGGAGGAGTCTCCGCAGAGACCGAAGTCGTGATTGCCCCAGACTCCAATCGCACCTGCCTCGTCCAGCAGACGACAGGTCTCCTCGATTGCTGCTCCCGTTTCAAACAGGTCACCCAGAACAAGAATCTGGTCGACCTGTTCCTGGCAAAACCGTTGCAGCGCACAGGCGAGTGGTTCCGCGTGTTCATGGATGTCTGAGAGCAGGCCCAGCTTCATGGTGGAGGGGCTTCCCGGCGAGGGATGTCGATCTGGACGAGATCAGGACGACGGGCTCCGTTCAGCCCGTCGGAGGGGGTCTGATCGGCCGGTCGAGTGGCGATCGTTCCCAAAGTTGGCTCAACTTCCCCGGACAGGGCAGGAACTGGCTCCCTGCCCGAATTGGCGGGTTCCGTCCCGGGCTCGGAAAGGTGTCGGGACTGACGGCGCGCGCTCCGGGGTTGTGACGGCACCGCAGAGACCCTGGCCGCCGTCTCGGAGGACAACCAGGGACGCAAGAACGGGGGGAGATCGCTTTTCCCTCCCCGCTGGTAGTCACGGAAGATCACCGGTGCGACTTCGGCGGGGGGTTGCCCCTGCTGTTCGGTCAGCCATTCGAAGACGTATTCCGCCAGTCGCTTCAGGGAGATTCCGCTGGTGCGGCCCGAGGCCACATGCAGCCAATCGCTGAACGCCAGGAAGCGTTCGAAGGGTTGGCCCTGCAGCCACAGCCGGGATGTTGATTCAACGAAATTGCCGCTGTTGGCGACCAGGTCCCAAAACCGGGCGAACCGTCGCAAACGCTGCATGGTTGGGGCGTCGATCAGGCGGTTCCGCAAAATTTCGTAAGGTGGATAGGAGCCGTAAACCATGTCAAACGTCGCGTCATGTCGACCGATGGGTGTGCCCCGTAACCGCTTGAGGATTCCCACCTGGATCTCTTGGGGTTGCAGTTCGACCAGTCGGTCGAAACCGGCACCGAAACTTTCGATCGATTCCCCGGGGAGTCCGACAATCAGATCAGCATGCACATGCACTCCGGTCGCAGAACGCAGCCAGCGCAGGTTGGCTTCCGTCTGGGCGTAGTCCTGCCGGCGGCTGATCAAGGCGGCGACCTGCGGATTGAACGTCTGGATGCCCACCTCGAACTGCAATGCTCCCGGAGGAAACCGCACGATCACATCGCGGAGTGAATCGGGCAGACGGTCGGGGATCAATTCGAAGTGCACGAACAGGTCGGGGGTCAGACGCTGCAGGAAAAACTCGAGGATCGCCCGGCTGACCTTGAGATTGAGATTGAAGGTGCGGTCGACGAACTTGAACTGCCGCACTCCCCGCGCGAGCAGATCGTCCATCGCCCGCAGGAATGAATCGAGATGTGCCTGCCGCACGGGAATGTCGAGCGATGACAGGCAGAACTCACATTCATAGGGGCAGCCGCGAGACGCCTCGACGTAGATGACCCGGTGGGCGACGTCTTGTTCGGTGTAGAGGTGATAGGGAAGTTGTAACTGGGAAAACTGCGGCAAAGGGGCCGTGATGAACTTTTCGGGAGGGGCCGTGTCTCCGCCTGAGCCGCTGTGTCCCGACAGCAGCTTTCGACACAGGTCGCGGAACGCCAGATCGGCTTCGCCGGCGATCACATGGTCGGCCAGGCGGGTTACTTCGAGGTCGAATGCCTCGTGACTGACCTCCGGCCCCCCCAGCACCACTGTAATCCCCGGGGAGATCCGCTTGAGATCAGACACCAGCCGGGTGGTCTGTTCCAGATTCCAGATATAGACACCCAGGCCAACAATCCGCGGCTGACGTGCCAACAACTGCTCGGCCACATCGAGCGGACGGTGCGAAATGTCGAACTCGAGAATTTCGGACCGCTCTTGCAATTCCGCCAAATTCGCCTGCAGGTAGCGCAGTCCAAACGCGGCATGGGCATACCGGGCGTTCAGGGTGGCCAGCACGATTTCGGCCATGGCTGATTACAGATCGTTCAGAGGCGACGTGGCATCACCGAATTGGTCGAGTGAGACACCCATCCGCCGCATCAATCCCAGGTAGAGCCCGCACAGGCGACGGTGGTCGTCGCCCCGTTCGCGGTAATCGAGCACACGTCCGGTGGCCAGGCTGCCCCCCAGGCCTCCCACGGTGACCACCGGGAGTCGCGACGAATCATGCCGGCTGCCCGACCACATGTTCGACAGGAACAGCAACACACTGTGATCGAGCACCGTCCCTTCCCCTTCGGGCATGGCGGCCAGTCGCGAGGCGAGATGGGCCAGTTGCGACACGTGGAACTGAGTGACCCGCAGATAGGCGTCGGAGTGGTCGTCGTGCGATGCGGGATGGTGAGCCTGCCGAACGTCGAGGAACGGGTAGAACAGTCCCGAGAGATCCCGACACAACAGCAGGGTGGCGACTCGCGTCTTGTCGGTCTGGAAGGCCAGTGCGATGATGTCGGTCATCAATCGCATATGCTCCCGAATGTCTTCCGGAAGACCATTCGCAGGTCGCTCCAGGGTCCACAGGGGGGTTCCCCGATCGCGGGCCCCGTCGGCGGCGGTCTGCTGCACGGCCCGATTGCGCGAAACTCGCCGCTCGACCTCCCGCACGCTTTCGAGATACTCATCGAGCCGCGACTGATCCGCCCGGCTGACCTGCGTCCGCACGTGCCGGGCATGTTCGCCCACCCGGTCCAGAATGCTTTGCAATCTGCGGCTGCCGTGATTGTCGAACAGACTGTCGAATGCCAGAGCGGGATAGACCTCCATCGGAACCGGGGAATTCGCATCCCGCCAAGAGATATGTGAACTATAGGCCATTGAGAAGTTGGTCTCGTGGTAGCCCGTGATGGGCTGTTCGCACCCAAGCACCAGGCTGGGCTGGGGAGTGACCTCGTCAAACTGACGCGCCACCACTTGGTCGGCACTGACGCCCCCCTTTCACACGGCCCCCTTCTGCAGTGCCGCTCCCGAGAGGATGTTGCCCGTCTGACCCGGATGAATGCCGACTCCCGTCGCAGCACGATTGAACAACCCCTCCAGCACATTGACCCGACTGCGATACGGTTCGAGCGGCTGCAGGCAAGGACCAAGTTCAAGACCATCCGCTCCCGGCTTCGCCCACCAATGATCCGGGTTCACGCCGTTCCCCATGAACAGCGTGGCGAATCGGAGGGGTGGCTGGCCGGGCGCCGCCGAGGGTTCATCCGCCCCCCAGGCCGGCAGAGACTCCAGCCAGGGAAGCCCCATCGAAACACCCACTCCCTGCAGAAACAGACGGCGGCTGGTGCGGAGGGGCGTTGACGACATGAGAGGCACCGGGGAAGGGGGAACACGGTCTCGGCCAAGATTGTCTCACAGGTCACTTCACGATGACAGCCCGACAGATCCAGAGATCAGACGGGCCATTTCGGTGCGGCCGCGGTCTCGTTTCAGACAAACGCCTGACTGATGGGGACGATCACCAGTTCCGGAATGCGGACGTGCTGCGGCAGGGAGCAGACCAGTCCCACGGTGGCGGCGACATCGTCGGGTTGCAGCATCCGTTGGCGATGTTCCTCGGTGACGGGAACCGGCCGGGCGGCGAGAATGGGGGTGTCTACCTCTCCCGGAAAAATGTTCGTCACCCGGATCCCGTTGGTGCGCTCTTCTTCTCCCACGCTGGTTCCCAGCGCGGTCATGGCAAATTTCGAGGCGTTGTAGGCGACGCCACCCAGCGGGGCGGCCCGTAGACCGGCGACCGACGAAATGTTGATGATCGTCCCCCGTTTCTGGAGACGCATCTGCGGCAACACGCACTGGATGCAGTGGAAGGCCCCCGAGGCATTCACCTGCAAAACCCGCTCCCAGTCTTCTGGACTGATGTTGGCGATTGTGCGCTGGATGGTGTTCATCCCGGCACAGTTGATGAGGACATCCAACCGGCCATGCTTCGCAATCAGTTCGGCGATCAGTCGCTCCACTTCAGCCCGATTGGCGACATCCGCGGGACGGCACTCGATTTTACCCGGAACCTGCGCGGCGGTGCGTTCCAATTCGGCCAGACGTCGGCCAGTTACGGTCACGTGAAGACCGTTTTGAGCCAAGACACGGGCAATCGCGGCCCCAATGCCGGATCCGCCACCAGTCACCAGGGCGACAGCGCAGGAGGAACTCATGGAAGTTCGAAAGTCTCTGATTCAGGTCGGAGAACGGGCCAGGATCGACGGCGATCCCGGGCAGACAAGTCCGAGATCTTATTCACATTGGAGTTGGCCTTCGACCAACCCCGCGTGGATTCGCACGCGCGCCTCCGCCCACCGGGGCTCTCAGGCCCCAGTGGTTCTTCTCCCGGCGATGTGTCAACGGGGTTTGGCTCCCGCCTGGATCTCCCGCAAGCGGCCGCGATACCGCTCGTAAAGACGGCTGTGACGGCTTTCTGGACGATGTGCTTTCCCGGCAATCACCACCGCCTTGTAACCGGTGGACGGCTGCAGCGGCGAACCGTCGGTTACGATGAAATCGGCAAGCTTGCCGGTGGCCAGGGTCCCCACCTGTGAGTCAATTCCCAGGATTCGCGCGGCGTGGATCGTCACCGCTTGGAGCGCGGTCTCCTCCGGCAGGCCGTAGGCGACCGAAATCCCCGCTTCAAACGGTGCGTTGCGGGCGTTCGACGCACTGAAGCCAGCGGTACCAGTGGCGTTGGAACGAATCGCAAACAGCACGCCCGCCTCGTGCAATCGGCCCGCGTTCGCGTAGGGGGTGTCGAACGGATCGTGCTCGGCGAAGGGCCGCCGCATGACGGCCCCCAGAATCACCGGGATGTCCCGTTTCTTCAATTCGGGGGCGAGTTTCCACGCCTCCGATCCCCCGGTGATGACCAGGGCAAGTTGTTCCTTCTCGGCCCAGAGGATGGCTTCGGCAATTTGGGCCCGTGCATCGGCTTCAATATGCACCTTCTTGCGGCGTGCCAAATACGGCTCCAGGGCCTCGAAGCGAGGATCGACAATCGGCAGGGGGGCCTGGGCCTTTTGAGCCTGCTCCTTCAGCTTCAGGTAAATCCGGGCCTCGGCCAGAAATCGCGACAACTGCTCGATCTGAGCCTGGCTGTCTCCCGACGGCCACTCGATCTGCAGGGCGACTTCGAAGTCGCGGATGAGTTCGGGAATGGTCCAGCCATGCAGTAGCATCCAGGATGACTGTCCGGCCAGCAGGGGGCCGGCAGGACGAATCAGCGACGAGGTGATGCCCCCCGCCCGGGCAACGGGGATCAACTCACTGTCGGGATTGACCGCCACCCCGGTGCGCAGGTCGGGTTGGATTTGTCCCGATTCACCGAAATCATGCGTCTCATCAATCGATCCGATCTCTTGCAGTCCCAGGATGGAGCCGGCATCGATGAGGCCGGGGTAGATCTGAAGACCCGTGGCATCGAGCACTGGGGTCCCCTCGGGAATGGCCACCTGCGCTCCGACGGCGGCGATGTGGCGTCCGTGCACCAACAACACGCCATTTTCGATGGCGGGACCATCCAGAGGGTGAATTCGGGCACCCTTCAGAGCGTAGGTGGTCCCCTGGAGTGACGCGAGGTCCAGTTGCCGGGCCTGCAGTTCGGCCGTGGGAGGCTCCCAGGCGGCGGGTTGCGCCGAGGTCTTGATGGCCGCCTCCGACATGGTCGACGGTTGCGTCTCCCTCAGAAACCACGTCTCGCCGTCGATCATCGTCCGCTCGACCCGCGAGAAGATATTCAGCGGATGGGCCGTGTACACAACCAGGTCGGCATCCTTGCCCACCTCGATCGATCCCATGCGGTCGGCCAACCCCAACTCGCGGGCGGCGTTGAGGGTGACCATTCGCCAGGCGGCGTCGGCCGGGGTCCCACCGTAGCGGATCATCTTGGCGGCCTCGATGTAGAGATGCCGCATCAACTCGGCATCATCGCTCTTGAGGACCACATTGACCCCGGCTTCGTGCAGCAACGAGGCGTTGTAGGGAGTGGCATCGAAGGCTTCGACCTTGTAGGCCCACCAGTCTCCGAAGGTACTGCAACTGGCCCCATGAGCGGCGATTTCTGGAGCGATCTTGTAGCCCTCCAGCACATGCTGCAGCGACCACACCCGAATTCCCAGTCCCGAGGCGACCCGCAGCAGCATCAGAATCTCGTCGGCTCGATAGCAATGGCTGTGAATGAACTTCTCGTGGTTGACAATGTCGGCCAGCGCCTCCAGCCGCAGATCCCGTCGGGGGGGCAGCAGATGATTGGGCTGACCGGCCACCGTCTGGGCCTGGGCCGCCCGTTCGTACTCCTGCCATTCGCGGCGATAGTCAATCGCTTCGAGAAACGCGCGGTTGAGGGTCGCTTCGACACCCATCCGGGTATTGGGGAACCGGCCCCGGGTGCGTTTGACGTTCTCGCCCAGTGCAAACTTGACCCCCTGAGGGTTGCCGTGCAGCAGTTGATCTTTCGCGAGGGCCCCGTATTTCAGTTTCACCACCGCGTCCTGGCCCCCCACCACATTGGCTGAACCGTGCAGCATGCGAATCGCGGTGACACCTCCCGCGAGAGCCCGATAGGCGGCTGGATCCTCCGTGCGCACGATGTCGCGCACCCGGACCTCGGGAACCAGTGAAGAAGTCGCCTCATTCACCCCCCCCAGCCCCTCCGGAAACATGATGTGACTGTGCGTGTCGATGATGCCTGCGGCCACGAACCGGCCCGACACATCAATCACCGGCATACCGGCGTCGGGTTCGATCTGGGACCCGATCGCGGCGATCTTCCCCCCGCGAACGAGAATGTGAGTCTGCGGCAAGGGGGGGCCAAAGCCCGTGAGTACCGTCCCGCCGCGCAGAAACACCGAGCCTCCCGTCTCGGCAGGCCTTCGCAGCCGGTCGCTGTCGAGTTCGGTTGGGATTTCTGTATTGGCGACCGACGCGGGAGCTTTGTCACTCGTCTCCAGGGTTGGCTGTCCCGTGGGGGGCTGACCCGAGGCGTCCCCCGTTTGTCGGGTGAGGACGAACTTGGTCTGTCCCCCAAACGCCGACTTGAGTTGGCCCTGTGCCCGGTCCGATTGGCCTTCCTCGAAATCCCCCTGGAACTTCAGATCCAGAGCTTGGGCACCGGCACCAATTGCAACGGTGAATTCGAAATGCCGACCTTCGACTTTGCCCGACGAAAGCTTCCCATCTCCTTGTGGACTGCGGAACAATCCCGTGAGTGTGGCGTTGTTCTGCACCAATTCGAGGGTTCCAAACAGTTTGCCCTCTCCTGAGTCGATCTCGACGTTCCAGGTTCCGGCGAGCGCGGCATTTGGAGGAGGGGGGGGTGAAGGAGGAGGGACCGGCTGCGCATCTTTGTGGTATTCAAAGTGCCGTCCATCGACAAACAGGTGCCGGACCCGCGCGCGTTCGTCGTGGAAGGGACCAGTCAGCACGGTGACGTGCGCCAGTTTGCCCACCTCGAGGGTTCCCAGGCGATCGGCCAGGCCCAAGAACGCGGCGGGTTCGCGGGTTATGGCGGCCAGCGCCGCCTGGGGGGGCAATCCTTTGGAGATGGCCTGTCGCAGGCTGCGGAAGAGGTGGCCCGGCTCGCCCAACCCCTCGGTTCCGAGCGCGAGTTTCAGCCCCGCCTCATGGATCTTTGCGAGATTGGCGACCTGATCATTCCAGCGGTCGAGTTGCCTCTGCTGGACCCGCCGAGGGGGTTTGGCCTTGGGGTTGAGCCCCTCGTTGTTTCCCGGTGGTTCGACACGCGGTTCATCGCCCCAGTTCACCAGGGCGATGATGCCTCGGGACTCCGCCTTCAGTCGCTCCAAGGCTCTCCAGGATTCGCCAGCCCCGACGATGATGGGAGACATTTGGTGTTCGGCGGCGAAGTCGAGTGCACGATGGATTTCATCGCGGGTTTGGGCAACCCACAGGCTCGGCTGCTGGGGAGCCAGGGTCGTGGCGAGCGCTTCGAGGACAACATCTTCAGGGGGACGAGGGACTCCCGGAGTCTTGGATGTGAACATTTGCACCTGTTGCTGCCAGCGTCGGGCATCCAGCAGGGCCTGCCGGAGATGAGCAATACCCCCCATGAGGGTGAAGGGATAGCCGGTTTGGCCCAGAGGGAGGAGCTGAAATTCGGGAAGTGTCGACTGCCGGAGCACGGCCTCGCGCAGCGGCAGGCCACTGGTGCTGATGAGCAGTCCGGAACCACTGGCCAGACGCCCCTGGGGGAGGACATGCAGGGCGGTGAAGCCGTGTTGCCGGCGGGACTCCCAGAGGGCGGGATCGTTTTTGATCTGATTGCGTGGGGAAAACTCCGGGGTCAGCCCCTTGCGATTGTCGACGGGGAGGCCGGCCAGGGCGAACCGGGACGTTTCGGGCACGCGGCCGGCATCGGGGGTGGGGGGCTTTTGGAGATCGAGCGGCGCCTG
>JBKCTR010000008.1:0-3962 GCA_046318755.1 Planctomycetaceae bacterium | reverse complement strand
TCATGTGGCAGTCGGCTTGGCAGCCCAGCGGAATGTCGCCGTGATCGCAGCGGATCCCATCGGCCATGAAGTTCTGAGGCGCCCTGCCGTGAAGGCCCAGGTGCGTCAGCGGTGGGGTGACACGGTCTTCACCCCCGACGGCGAAATTGACCGCGCCCGCGTGGGACAACTCGTTTTTGGAGATGATCCGGCATCCCGCGACCGGCGCCAGCAGCTGGAAGCGATCACACATCCTGAAATCACCCGGGAAGTGCTCCGGCGCATCGACATGCACCAGGCCCAGCCCCACCTCGAGGCCATCGTCCTCGACGCGGCTTTGTTGCTCGAAGCGGGTTGGCGCGAATTTTGCGACCATGTGATCTTCGTCGACAGCCCACTGGCCGACCGTCAACGGCGCGTCGCCGCCAGCCGGGGCTGGTCGGCCGAGGAACTTGCCCGCCGCGAGGCGAGTCAGTGGCCCCTCGAACGCAAACGCAACGCCAGCGATGCCGTCATCCAGAACGTCGGTCCCGATCAGGCGGTCGGCCAGCTCGTGCAACTGCTGGCGGGCTGGTGGCGGGAGGCCGGTCGGTCAGCCCCATCGGCTGGCGGTGATCTGCCGGCCAACACCCCCCACCCCACGCTGTCGCCCGAGATGACCGTCAGCCGTTCCCCGATCCACGCTCCGGGAGGGAACACCCCCCATGCCCCCTGACCACACCGGCCCCCCGGACCGAGCCGGAACATCTCGCCCAACCGGAGCATCTCGCCCAACCGGAGCATCTGGCCCAACCGGAGCATCTGGTACAGCTGGATCGTTGGGCCGAACCGGATCGTTGGGCCGAGCATGGCGGCTCCGCAGTGCCCAGGCCTCGTCCTCTGCCCAAGGGACCACCGCCGGGACTCCCGCGAATTCGGCCAACCCACTTCCACCCACGGCTCTCCCGGCTTCCTCGGATGCGGCTTCGCCCGCGGGCTCCGCACCCGATCCACCTTTTGCCTCCGAGGATTCGGCGCGATCGCAACCGCCCCGGGCCCCCCATGTTCCCCTCGCCATGGCCGCTTCCATGATGACCGACGACGAACACGACGACGATGACGCCCTGGAGGTGGGGGGGACCGCTCCGCAACGCCTCGAAGAGATCCGCCGCACCGAGACACACATTGCCGAACTGCAGCGGATGACCATGCAGCAGCTCTTGGCCGCCGCCAAGAAAGAGGGGCTGGTCGACATCACCGGGCTGAAGCGGCAAGACCTCATCTTCCGCATCCTCAAAGAGCGCACCAAGCTCAATGGGTTGATGTTTGGCGAGGGAACCCTCGAGATCCTCCCCGATGGATTCGGGTTTCTGCGCAGTCCCGACTATCACTACCTCCCCTGCCCGGATGACATCTATGTCTCCCCCAGCCAAATCCGCCGGTTCGGCCTGAAAACCGGCACCACGGTCGCCGGGCAGATCCGCCCCCCCAAAGAGGCCGAGCGCTACTTCGCCCTGCTGCGGGTCGAGGCCATCAACGGGCAAGATCCCAACCTGCTCCCCGAAAAGGTTCCCTTCGACGAGCTGACCCCGCTGCATCCCATCCGCCGGCTGCGGCTCGAGGCGGGCCCCGAGCTCTTTTCGACCCGCGTGGTTGACATGATCGCCCCCATTGGCATGGGGCAACGCGGCCTGATCGTCTCCCCTCCCCGCGCCGGCAAGACCGTGCTGCTGCAACAACTGGCCAAGGCGGTGCTGCGGAATCATCCCGACGCCTACGTCATCATGCTGCTGATTGATGAACGCCCGGAAGAAGTGACCGAGATGGAGCGGCACGTCAAGGCGCACAATTGCGAGGTCATCAGCAGCACCTTCGACGAACCCTCCAGCCGCCACATCCAGGTCTCCGAGATGGTCATCGAGAAGGCCAAACGGATGGTCGAGTACGGCCAGGACGTGGTGATCTTCCTCGATTCCATCACCCGGCTGGCCCGGGCCTGGAACACCGAGGTCCCCAACTCGGGCAAGATTCTCTCGGGGGGGGTCGACGCCAACGCGCTGCAGCATCCCAAGCGGTTCTTCGGCGCCGCCCGCAATGTCGAAGAGGGGGGCAGTCTCACCATCATCGCCACCGCGCTGGTCGACACCGGCAGCCGCATGGACGAGGTGATCTTCGAAGAGTTCAAGGGGACCGGCAACACCGAGCTCCACCTCGACCGCCGGATGGTCGAGAAGCGCATCTGGCCCGCCATCGACGTCAACAAGTCGGGAACCCGACGCGAAGAGCTCCTGATGCCCGAGGAGGAACTGCGGCGGGTGTGGATCCTCCGGCGGGTCCTCAACGACATGACCCCCGTGGACGCCATGGAGCTGATGACCACCCGTATGAAGCGCGCCAAGACCAACGCCGAGTTCCTGCAGAGCATGAACCTCGGCTGACCCGCCGCATTTTCCCACCCGCTCACTCCCCCCCCTTGCCGGGGGCTCTCTGAAGACCCGTGATTCATGAAGACCTTTGAAGGACAACTGCTCGCTGGCGCGGGACGCTACGCCATTGTCGTGTCGCGCTTCAACGACCTCGTCACCCGACGGCTGCTGGAGGGGGCGCTCGATACCATCCGCCGACATGGCGGTCGCGTCGATCAGGTCGACGTGGCCTGGGTGCCCGGGTCCTTCGAACTGCCCCTGGCCGCCGGCCGCCTCGCCCGGTCGGGACGCTATGTCGCGGTGATCTGCCTGGGGGCCGTCATTCAGGGAGAGACGACCCACCACGAGTACATCAACCATCAGGTGGCCGCCGGGCTGCAGCAGACCGCCCTCGCCACCGGCGTCCCGGTCACCTTTGGGGTCCTCACCTGCGGTTCCCTCGAACAGGCCCTCGACCGGTCGGGAGGCAAGGCCGGGAACAAGGGGTGCGAAGCCACCCTGGCGGCCATCGAGATGGTCAACCTGCTGCCCCAATTGGATTCGTGACACATCGTTCGAGACGGTGGGATGCGTGACCGCCAGGACCTGTCCGGGCGTCACACACTGCTTGACCCGGGGTTGGCCCCCGGGACGGGGGACCCCGCCCACCTCCCCCTCCACAGCCGAAGGACACAAAGGATGGCGACACGCCGCACGCGGGCCCGCGAAACCGCCCTGCAAATGCTCTACCAGCACGATCTGAACCCGGGATTGTCCGAAGAGGTGATCCGCGAACAGGTCCTCGAACGGCTGGAAGACGAAGCCCTCGCCCGGTTCGCCTGGAGCCTGTATCGCGGCGTGCTCGATCAGCGCACCCAGCTCGATGCCGCGATCGAGAAAGTTGCCGCCAACTGGTCTCTGCGCCGCATGGCCCCCACCGACCGGAATGTGCTGCGGCTGGGAACCTTCGAACTCCGGCACACCGACACCCCGCCCCGCGTGATCATCGACGAGGCGATTGAAATGGCCCGCAAATACGGCTCGGCCCAGTCCCCCCCGTTTGTCAATGGAATCCTCGACCGGCTGATCCCCCGGGAGGGAGCCCGCGCGGCGGCCATTCCCCTCGGGACCGATCATCCCGACGCCCCCGCCGCACCTCCCCCCGCCGATGTCAGCGATGAAGAGTTGTTCGGCGAAGTGCGGGGCTGACCAGGATCCCCCCCCCCAGACTCGCTCACAGACGACGGGCCGGTGCCCCCCCCAAGCGCTTGGGTGCCCGGCCGGTACCCTCCTAAGGGTGGCCCTTTTTGCTGGTTCCCTTGCAGGTGATTTCCGGCCATGGCCGACTTCAAGTACTGCCTCAATTCCAGCACCATCCGCCCGGTGCCGATCCTCAAGAAGATCGAGATCGCGCGCCGGGCCGGGTACAGTGCCATCGAACTCTGGCACGACGACATCGACGCCCACCTCGCCCAGGGAGGTTCCCTGCGCGACATTCGCCTCGCGGTCGAGGATCAGGGACTGACGGTTCCCACCACCATCTCCGTCAAGGGGTGGTTCGAGACCACCGGGGCCGAGCAGGCCCGGCACATGGAAGTG
>JBKCTR010000007.1:0-7558 GCA_046318755.1 Planctomycetaceae bacterium | reverse complement strand
GGGCACGATGGACTGTCGTTTTCACGAGCCGAGTCGAAGCCAGGTCCCCCATATGCATTCCCTACAGGAATGAATCACTCTTGGGGATCGTACCCGGGGTAGCCGGCGCTTCGCTGGGCAACCCCGGGCTAGGGTATGCATTCCCTACAGGAATGGTTCGGCCGGGTGGTTCGAGTTTGAGGAAGATCGTGGAAAGTGGGGTCGTTTCGGGAATTCGCGATCGAGCCCACATTGGAAGCGATCTGTGTGCCGAATCCGCACCCCTCCGGAGGTGTCGCCTTGTCCCTCTTCGCGACTCATCGACCACAATCCCTGTTTATTGCGGTGACAAAGCACCAGTGTCGATCTCTGGCCCGTCGATCTCTGGCCCGTCGATCTCTGGCCCGTCTGTCTCTGGCCCATCTGTCTCTGAGCCCGGAAACTGTCGACGGTCGGCGTCTGCCCACAGGGGAATGTGGTGGACTGAACCACGCCCGAAACAGTCCTGGCGCGGCTCGCTGAGGTGTCTGTTCAACGGCGCTGGCGGCCGGTCTTGCGGGTGTTGATTCCCAGGTGCGGCGGCGGCCATTGTCAGTCACAGGGCGGGCTGCGGCCCACCGTTATGCCTCGCACAAATGGGGCCTGCGCGGCCCCGCCATGGATCGCCTGGGCCCCTCCGCGAACCGATTCGCCTGAGCCATCCGTGTTGGGTCCGGCGGGGGCTGACCTGTTTCGGGGCTGGCCTGCTTCCGCCGGGACCTTTTGGGGCAGGCTCCTCCCGTTTCCGGGCGTGAACTCGGGCCGGGGGGTTCGCCATCATTCCGCTCGACCGTTCACCAGATCCAAGACGAGTCGCCCAGGGTCCCGACCGCGCCGGTCCGTCGGGTGAACGACGGCAGAGACCGTGTTGGAGGGGCGGTGTTGGGTCGGCGGTGTTGGGGCCAGCCAGACTTGCGCCGCGGGTTCGCCACCCTCCGCCCCCCGCGCCGGATCCCATCGGGAATCAACTCCCCTCTTGCCGCCTGGCTTACTCGCGATTCGACGGCTGGCGGGGAGGACCGACCGAGTGCCGGTTGGTCAGGGGACGCAGCCGTTGCGAATGTCGATTCCATACGAGTCCCTCGGATCCCAATTTCACCGTTCCCTCGGGGGCATCGGTCATCTCATAGACCTCCACCTTGCGAATCCGGGTTCCGCGCGTCGTGAACTCGAGGTTCTTCACACGGTGCAGTTCCGGTGATGCCAGCAACTGTTTGACAAACTTTGGCGGCAAGATCGGTGTGCCTGGCAGAGGTCGCTCAATCAGCAGCCAAGTGACTCCCGATTGCCTCAGGCGTTGCCGGACCGACTCGACATCGTCATCGGTTCCGATCCAATACGCCGCCGGAATCACTTGTTGCTGAAAGTTGGGGTCAGCCAACCGCAGATAGTAAATCAGCAGGCCATCCACTTCCCCGTAGTAGAAGACCGGTTGTCGTGGGGCGAATTTCAAAACGTCGGCCGCGATCTCCCGCATTCCGAAGGTGTTGGGAATCTGCACGGGGACCTTGGCCATCCAACCCAGCCCAGCCAGCACGGCCAGCCCACTCCAGAACCAACGGATCAGCCGGGAAGGGACCAGACGGGCGACCAGGTGCCGATGCCATTCCTGGCAACCGACAGCCAGGGCAATCACCATGGCCGGCAGGCAAATCAGGGCGTAACGCACGTCCTTCGCCCAGATCACCGTCAACAGCAACAGACACCCACCCACCCAAACCAACAGCAGTTTCAACTCGCGCCAACACCGCGGCAGGCTGGGGAGGCATCCGAGCAGGGCGATCGCCGTCAGGCTGACAGCGGGGTTTCCCGACAATTCCTTGAGATTCGATGAGTAATACTTGAGCGACCACGGCTCCAAGAGCCGATGCAGATCGACGTTGGCCTGCCGAAAGTAGGTGCCGCGCCGGTACAGCAGGACGAAAACGGGAAGCAGCGCAGCCAGAGCCCCCAGGCTCATCCAGAGAGTGGCGGGGCACCACAGCCACTTGAGGCCTCGCTGCTGGAGGATCCACACCAAGCCCACGGGGCCGAGAATGGCCATCAGCGGGTGCGTCAGCACCGCCAGGATTCCCAACCCGACCGCCAGCCAAAACTGACGCGTCACAACGGGCTGCTCCAAGGCCCGACGCAGGTGGTACAGCGCCCCCATTCCCAGCGCCGTGGCCAGCAGATTGGTCATTCCAGCCTGCATCCAGGTGAAGATCCCAGGCATCAGGAACAGGCTGGCCGCCAACCAGCCCGAACTGCCCGAGACCCAGCGGCGCAGCCACTGCCACAGCCAGCTCACCAGCGCCAGTGCCGACAGGAGGGAGACCCCCTTGGGCACCCAGGAGGTCAGGCCGAAGATCGCATATCCGACGGCTGAAACCAGATGGTACACCGGTGGATAATAGGTGAGCGTGAGAGCGGGGTAACGGGCATAGTAGCCCCAGGCGTACCGCACGGGATCCTGCCAGTCCGAATAGGCCAAGTCGCGCCAAAACACCCCATTCATGGCATGCCGCGGCGCATCACCCTGAAACCACAACCCATCATTGTTCCGGAAGGCCACCACCAAAAGCAGCCACATCAGCAAGAGAAACAGCCCCTGGGCCAGTGCCTCGCCAGACTCGGAGGGGCGGTGCCCCAAAGACGCAGGACCGGTCCCGAGGGGCTGTGCAGGGCGGTTTGGTGTCGCGTTCATCGGTCGGAGGTTTCGGAGGAAAAGCAGCCAGGCCCTGCCGTCGGCACCTTGACGCCGTCCGACCCTGTGTCCCTGACGAATTGACGAATCCAGAGTTTAGACCACCTTCCCGGGTGGGGATTCGTCGCGGCTTGCGTCGCGTTCCGCTCCTGGCAAATCGACCGGGGGGATTTCCGCAGAATCGCCACAATCCCCACAATCTCCCGTCGGGCGGTCCCCGACTCGGGACCGGTGGCAACTCACGCGGCCACTCCCGCCCCCCCACGGACTGGAAAACCACTGCCACCTTGCCAAGAATTTGCAGTGGTGATGGTTTCTCTTGGTCCCTCACGGAAAGCCCCCTCATGAGCCGTTCTCCGAAGATCCCTTCCCATGAGATCACCTCGGAAGCCGACTATTTCGATCGCCGTCGGTTTCTGCGGGGGGGCTTGCTGGCCGGCAGTCTGCTGACCACTGGTACGGCGTACCGGCTGCTGAACTCGCCTGGCGGGGAAGAAATTGAGACCGCCCCTCTGCCAGACCTGGTCAGCAGCACGGGGGAGCCAGTCTCTCGGGCCATGCCCGCCATCACCACCACCGAGCCAACCCCCTCGGGAGGGGCCGGGGGTGAGGCGGGGGGAACGGGATCCCCTCCAGGAACGCCCATCGCCTCGCAACCTCCCCCGACGCAGCCGGTGATCGAACCGGCTCCGGTCGACCCCCCTCCCAACCCGTCGGCGGCCGTGACGGCCACTCCCCCCGAGGTCCCGGGGGAAGAATCGTCCGAGACGCCGGTCGAGATGGGGGAAGCGAACGCCACGGTGGCCTCGGCCACCGCCGAGCCCGAGGAAGACCGGGCCGGCTTCTCGACCAACGAGAAACAGACCCCGTTCCGCAACGTCGCCAATTACACCAATTTTTACGAGTTCACCACCAGCAACGAGCGGGTCGCGGCCGCGGCCCGCCGGTTCCAGCCCCGCCCCTGGACAGTCCAGATCGACGGACTGGTCCATCAGCCGCGCGAGTTCGACCTGGAAGACATTCTGCGGCTCGCTCCTCCCGAAGAGCGCATCTACCGCATGCGCTGTGTCGAAGGCTGGTCGATGGTCATTCCCTGGGCGGGATTCTCACTGTCGCGGCTGCTGAAGCAGGTGGAACCGCTGGGGAAGGCGCGTTACGTCGCCTTTCAGACACTGCACGATCCGCAGCGCATGCCGGGCCAGAAGGTGCCCGTGCTGGAATGGCCTTATGTGGAGGGGCTGCGTCTCGACGAAGCCCTGCACCCCCTGACCCTGCTGGCCAGCGGGCTGTATGGGAAGGAACTTCCCAATTCCTGCGGTGCACCGCTGCGGCTGGTGGTTCCTTGGAAGTATGGCTTCAAGGGAATCAAGTCGATCGTCCGCATCACCCTCACCGAGAATCAACCCCCCACCAGTTGGAACGTGGCGGCGCCGTACGAATACGGCTTCTACGCCAACGTCAACCCCGAGGTCGACCATCCCCGCTGGAGCCAGGCGACCGAGCAGCGTCTGGGTGAATTCGGCCGGCGGAAGACACTGCTCTTCAACGGCTATGCCGAACAGGTCGCCCACCTGTACGCGGGCATGGATCTGCGCCGCTGGTTCTAAGCGGTACCGCGCCGGGCCCCGTCGGGCATCCCGGCACCTTTCCCCTGCCATCGAGTTTCTGCCGAGAATCGCATGTCGTCCCAGATCCAATTCATCCGGCTGCTGGTGTTGCTGAACGGTGCCGTCCCCGCCGCCCTGCTGGCATGGGACGCCCTGCGCGGAGAGTTGGGGGCGAACCCCATCAACTTCGCCATCCGCACCACGGGGATGCTCTCGTTGATCTTTCTGGTGCTGACCCTGGTGGTGACTCCCCTCGTGAAGCTGGCGGGCTGGAACTGGTTCACCCCCAACCGACGGGTCCTGGGGCTCTATGCCTTCTTCTACGCGGTGGTGCACTTCCTCATCTTCTTCAGCCTCGACCGCGAATTGTCGCTGTCGGGCACACTTTCGGAGATGTCGCTGCGGCCGTACCTGGGGGTGGGTGCCTTGGGCCTGATGGTGATGGTGCCGCTCGCCGTCACCTCGACCAACCGCATGATCCAGCGGTTGGGAACCAACCGCTGGAAACAGCTGCACCGCCTGACCTATGTCGCCGCCATCGCGGGGGTGGCCCATTACGCCATGCTGGTCAAGGCCGACCTGCGTTGGCCTCTGGCGTTCGCCGCTTCGCTGGCTGTGCTCTTGGGTTGGCGTGCGTATGCCGCCGCGACGGGTCCCGCCCCCAGACCACCGGGCCCGGCAGGGCGTGCTCCCCGTCGCCCGGTTCCTGTCCCCAACACGTCCGGCTGAGTTTCATCCCCCCGTCGCCCACCCAGGTCGGGCCGGGTCCAATTGGGCCGGGTCAAATCACACGGGGTCGAATCGCACGGGGTCGAATCGCACGGGGGCAAATCAAGCCGGGACCGGCCCCCACCGCATCGTCACGAAATGCGGCGGGGGTGCATCTTGCCGACAATTCCGTCGGCATAGGCGAACAGAGCCGGGGTTCCGCCGGTGTGGATCAGCACGATCGACTCCCCGGCCCGATAGCGTCCGGCCCGCACGTCGGCCATCAATCCCGCCATCGCTTTGCCGCTGTACATCGGGTCGAGCAAAATCCCCTCGGTGCGGGCCAGGGTCTCGATCGCCTCGATGCCCCCTTCCGAGAGTTTGCCATAGCCGGGACCAATGCAGTCGAACCGCACATCGATGTCGGCCGGGGTCATGCCCAAGTCGAGCCCCACCAAGAGCCCCGCCTGTTGGGCAATCTCGGCCATGTCGGCCTGAGTGTCGTAGGGCCATTGAATGGGGGCCACGCTATGGACGGCGCAGTCGAGCCCCAGCGCCTTCTGCGCCAGGGCCACTCCTGCTCCGGTCGAACCAGCCGAGCTGGTGTAGATGGCCCGCGGGGTGAACCCCTGGGCGGTCCCCTGTTCGACAATTTCGGCCACACACAGCAGATAACTGACGGCCGCGAGTGGTTTGCAGATGTGCTTGTCCCACCCGTAGACCTTCCGCCCCCGGGCACGGTGCGCCTCGGTCTCGCGGGTGATGCGGGCGTCGAGATCGGGGCCGATCTTCTCTTCCACGATGTCGACCTGGGCCCCCACGAGGTAATCGAGCAGCAGATTTCCCTGGATGGGGTCGGGCCCCTGCGCGGGGCCGCCCCGCCCCAGCACCAGATGAATCTGCAGCCCCGCCCGGGCACAGGCCGCCGCCGTCTGTCGGCAGTTGTTGCTCTGGATTCCGGCCCCCCAGACCAACAGGTCGGCCCCCTTGCGGAGGGCGTCGGCGATGAGGAATTCATTGTGGCGGGTCTTGTTTCCCCCCATCGCCAGACCGGTGCAGTCGTCCCGCTTGATGTAGATCTTCGGGCCTCCCAGCAGCGCGGTCAGCCGCGGACAGTATTCCAGCGGGGTGGGATAGTGCCCGAGCAGGTAACGGGGCAGGCGGTCGACATGGGCACGCAACTGCGGGGTCGAAAGGGAGGCACGGGTGGCCATGGCGGACAGACTCGCGAAAGGTTGAACACAACGGGTGGTTGCGCTGTCCTAAGACTATCGACCCGGCACAGTCTGGCAAAACGATCGGCCTCGTTTTTCTTGGCAACCCCAGCCCCAGACGCTGGAGATCGGGTAGAATTCCACTCGAATGGAATCGCACGGGAGAGAATTCGATCTGGCCCTGTTTCCGTCCCCACCCCCCGCACATCCGCCTCATGAACAACCTCCCCTCGGTCGAACTGCTCGAGCAAATGCACGCGTTTCCGTGCCAGTTCACCTTCAAGATCATTGGCAAGACCGAGGATGGTTTCGTGGCCCGGGCACTGGCGATTGTCCGCGAGCAGTTGGCCGTCGAGGTCGATCCCCCTTTTCGGGTCCGGCATACCGCCGGAGGCCGACATGTCTCGCTGACCGTCGAACCGGAAGTGCAGAACGCCTGGGAGGTGCTGGGGGTCTACCAGGCGGTACAGAGCCTGCCAGGCCTGGTCTGCCAATTCTGAAGCCCAACCAGTTCCCCGGTCGGCCCAGTTTCCTCTTTGGGCCAGTTCCCCGGTCGGGCCAGATCTTGGAGGGGGCACTCTCAGGCGATCACGGCGTCGATCACCCGGCCTCCCACATCGGTCAGGCTTTCCTGCCGCCCCTGGTGGAAGTAGGTGAGTCGGCGGTGGTCGAACCCCAGGAGGTGCAGGATCGTGGCGTGAATATCGTGCAAGTGGGCACGGTTCTCGACCGCCTCGAAGCCAAAGTCGTCGGTCGCCCCATACTTCAGGCCGCCCCGCACATTCCCCCCCGCCAGCCACATCGAGAAGCCATACGGGTTGTGATTCCGCCCCGGCTCCCCCTTCCCTTCACTGAAGGGCATCCGGCCGAATTCTCCCCCCCAGACCACCAGCGTGCTGTCGAGCAGCCCCCGTTGCGCGAGGTCGGTCAGCAGCGCCCCAATGGGCTGGTCGACTTCCCCCGCATGCTGCCCGTGATTCGTCTCGATACTCTGGGGGGCGTCCCAAGTCTCTTCGAGGTGTCCCCCTCCCGAGTACAACTGCACGAACCGCACGCCCCGTTCCACCAGGCGGCGGGCCACCAGGCAATTGCGGCCGAACTCGTCGGTGGGTGACTGTCCCACTCCGTAGGCATCGAGGGTCGCCTGGGTCTCCTGGGCCAGATCGACCGCCTCGGGGGCTTCCGACTGCATCCGGAACGCCAGCTCGTAGCTGTTGATGCGGGCCGCCAGCTCTTGGCCGCCGGGGCGGTCGTCGAGATGCCGCTGGTTCAACTCGGCCAACAGGTCCAGTTGCCGCCGTTGTGCCGGGCGGTCGAGATGGGCC
>JBKCTR010000006.1:0-3719 GCA_046318755.1 Planctomycetaceae bacterium | reverse complement strand
TCTTGGCGTCGAGCCCCTCCAGCCGGCCGGGGCGCACGAGGGCCGAGGCGGTGAGGAACCCACACAGCTCATCGCACGCGTAGAGAGTCTTGTCGAGCCGGGAGAGGCGCGGGCAGTCGGTCAGATAGTCGGCATGCGACTTGATGGCGTAGATCACGACCTCGGGATAGCCCCGCTCAGCCAGAATCCGGCTCCCCTGCAGGGGATGATCGGGTGGGTTCGGCCAGCGTTCGTAATCGAAGTCATGCAGCAATCCCACCGCCCCCCAGAGTTCCTCATCCTCCCCCCACTTCCGCGCATACGCCCGCACCGCCGACTCCACCGCCAGCATGTGCTTGATGAGGCTTTCACTTTGCGTGTACTCACGCACGAGGGCGAGTTGTTCGGTGCGGGAAGGCAGCATGGGAATGGGAAATCTCGGCTGGCTGAGGGGGAACTGGACAGTCGTCGGAGTGGCGGTGGTGAAGGAACAGGAATGCGACCTGCGTTCGCGACATCGCAGCTTCGCGACATCGCAGTCAGGGGCCGCCCCAGCGACGACGCGAGACCATTCCTCCAAGCGCTTCGCGCCCAGGGAGCGAAACAACCCGCCCGATCGCCTGCACGTCGCCATTTCGCCGCGGAACGCCTCTCTGGCTGCCATGGGACCAGTTGCGAGCCATCGCCGCATCCGTCGCCGATTGTCCCCGGTGCGGATGAAAGCAGCAACCTCGGCGGGCGTTTGCTTCTGTGTGCTGGAGGCGAGGGGAGCGCTGCGATCGATGGTGAATGGACTGCCAGTTTGGTCATTCCCGCATTGGAGGACAGACAGTAGACTTTTGATTGGGGGCCAGCATTTGGCCAAGCGGAAGGTTAGGAATCACGATGCGCGGTTTCGACTGCGATGGAACGCGGAGTGGTGACAGGCGATCTCTGGGCTTGTCGATCTTGATGGTGTGCTGTCTTGGGCTGAGTGCCATTTCTGCCGGGTGTTCGCAGGAATCGCGTCCCGTTCCGCCACCGGCCCGACTCGACACGCAATCTTCGGCACAGCCCCCGTCCCAGGGTGAAGGGCGAGCCAAGGAACGTCCATCGGGCAAGAAACGCAAGGCCGGGTCTCAGTCTCCGCCCGTCATGCAGCCGATCGGGGCCTTCAGGTTTGTCGACCAATCGGGTCAGCCCTTCGAGAGTTCCCGCTTGCAGGGACGCGTGTGGCTGGCGAGTTTCGCCCCCCTGGGCCCCTCCGACGACGCCCACGCCCTGGCCACCCGCTTGGCCAGACTCGAACGGCAATTCCAGGTCTGGCCCGATGGTGATCGCATCTCGCTGGTCAGCTTCCCCCCCGACTCGGGCGGGACCGGGGCGGGCGACCTCGCCGAGCGCCTCAGTCAACTGGGAGTCCAGCCCGATGGAGCCTGGCGAATCCTCTCGGGAGACGAACCACTCCGGCAGCGGATTTTGTTCGACGAATTCCGGCTGGTTCGTCCCAGTTCCCCCACGGCCGAAATCACCAAGCTGGCGCTCGTCGACCCCCAGGGGCGGGTCCGGGGCTTCTACAGTGGTCTCGCCGAAGATTCGTTCCGGGTCATGTTGGCCCAGTTGCGGGCGGTGTTGAACGAGCCGGTCGAGGGAACGCCGCACCCGGTCCATCTCTCGCATCCCGACGATCTGTTCTACGCCCCCTGGATGGAAGACCGCGAGGCGGCGCAGCGGGAGGCGACGCGCACTCTCGACCTCCGGCACGATTTCACATTCGAAGACCGCCTGCCCGAGTCGGGAATTACGTTTGTGAACCGGGCCGTGGCCGACAGCACCCGCGACTGGAAGCTGAATCACTACGACCATGCGAATGGCGTCGCTGTCGCCGACGTCGATGGAGATGGCCGGCTGGATCTCTACCTTCCCCGGCAGGTGGGGGGGAATCAGTTGTGGCGCAATCTCGGCGGGGGGCGGTTTGAAGACATCACAGACCAGGCGGGAGTCGCGCTGCAGGGACGGGTGTCGGTCTCGGCCTCGTTCGCCGATCTCGACAACGACGGCGACGCCGATCTGTTCGTCACCACCACCCGCCACGGCAATGCGCTGTTCCTGAACGACGGCACGGGCCGATTCGCCGACGTGACCCGCGAGGCGGGACTGGAGTCCAACACGCATTCTTCATCGGCCGAGTTCTTCGATTACGACCGCGATGGAAAGCTGGATCTGTTCGTGGTCAACGTGGGCCGTTTCACGGAAGACGAAGTCGGTTACAGCGGCAACCGGGAACAGCAAGAGTTCCCCTATTTCATCGGGATGAAAGAGGCGTTCGCGGCCCACCTGTATCCCGAGCGGACGGAACGGAGCCGACTGTATCACAACCTGGGGGGCGGGCGGTTCCAGGATGTGTCCGACGAGCTGCAGCTCGATCACGCCAGCTGGAGCGGCGACGCCACTCCCCTCGATCTCAATCGCGATGGATGGATCGATCTGTACGTGTTGAGCATGCAGGGGAACGACGAGTACTGGATCAACCGCGAGGGGAAGCGGTTTGAGCGCTACTCGACCAAGCTGTTTCCCGTGCTCCCCTGGGGCTCGATGGGGGTGAAGGCGTTCGACTGGAATCATGATGGACTGATCGATCTCTATACCACGAACATGCATGCCGACATGTGGGAAGACAAGCCGTACGGTGTGGGGGAAAAGGAAAAAGCCTCTCCCAAGGCCATGCCCGAGTCGTATCTCCGCAGTCGGCTTCCTGGAAAGAACGTGTTTGGCAACGCCTTCTTCCAATCGGTGGAGGGAGGCCTGGCGCAGGAGGTCTCAGAACAGATCAATTCCGAGAATTACTGGCCCTGGGGGCTGTCGGTGGGAGACCTGAACGCCGACGGCTGGCCCGACGCGTTCATCACCTCCTGCATGAACCTGCAATGGCGCTATCACCCGAATTCCCTGCTGCTGAACGACCAGGGACGGCGGTTTGTCGATGCCGAATTCGTTCTGGGGGTCGAACCCCGGCGGGGGAGGCGCATTGCCGCTCCCTGGTACGAGCTGAACTGCGACGGAGTCGACCGGGATCATCCCGATTGCGAAGGACACCAGGGGCGAGTGGTGGTGTGGGGGGCGTTGGGATCACGCGGCTCGGTGATGTTCGATCTGGACGACGATGGCGATCTCGACATTGTCACCAACGATTTCAACAGCGAGCCGATGGTGCTGGTGAGCAATCTCCGGCAAACCCATCCGCAAGTGGCGTGGCTGCAGGTGTTGCTGCGGGGGACGCAATCGAATCGGGACGGGCTGGGAGCCCGCGTGGAGGTGCAGGCTGGAGGGCAGACCCAGGTGCAGGTGCACGACGGCCAGTCGGGATATCTCAGTCAAAGCCGGATGCCACTCTATTTCGGCCTCGATGGGACCGCGCAGGTGGAGCGCATCGTGGTCCAGTGGCCCAGCGGCCAGCGTCAGGAACTTCCCGGCCCCTTGCCCGTCAATCAGACCCTGACGATCGCGGAACCCGAGTCGTCGTCGCCGGGCGATTCGAAGAGTGGCAACTGAGCCAGCCACGGATCCCCCCCACCCCCAACCCATGGCGACGAACCTCCCGGTGTGTCGGGACAGAACAAGGGGCCAGGTACATATTTCCTGTTTCCGGGGGATACGACCGATGTTGGGGTCTCGTGCCCCGAGGAGAGTGTCGCACAATCCCATCACCCGGCGCGACGCGACGCCATCCGCGGGTCTGGGGAGGGCGGCGGGTGCGCACG
>JBKCTR010000005.1:0-4106 GCA_046318755.1 Planctomycetaceae bacterium | reverse complement strand
CGTCGTCGATGGAGCCCCGCTTCATGCGCACCGGCGCGATCGCCGCCCACCGGGCCCATGGGAACAGCACGCTGGCCGACCCGGTGTTGCTGACGACCGGCACGCTCACCCAACGCGAATTCCGGGCCCAGATTCTCGATGACCTCGATGTCGAGCGTGAACGGGGGATCACCGTCAAGGCGCGGGCGGTGGCCATTCACTATCAGCACGAAGGACAGACCTACGAGCTGAACCTGGTCGACACCCCGGGGCACGTCGATTTTCACTACGAAGTCTCGCGCAGCCTGGCCGCCTGCGAGGGGGCCCTGTTGCTGGTCGACGCCTTCCAGGGGGTGCAGGCCCAGACGGTCGCCAACGCCTATGCCGCGATCGAATCGGATCTGGTGATCATCCCCTGCATCAACAAGATCGACCTGCCGATCGTGCGGACCGAGGAAGTCCTCGAAGAAATGAACACCGTGCTGGGGATCAAGCAGGACGAAGTCCTGATGGTCAGCGGCAAATCGGGCATTGGCATCGAAGACGTCTTCCGGGCGATTGTCGAACGCATCCCCCATCCCGCGGGAGATCCCCAGGCCCCCCTCAAGGCCATGATCTTCGACGGCAAGTACGACAACTTCCGCGGGGTGATTACCTACATCCGCATGCGGGAGGGAACTCTGCGCAAGGGGATGAAGATTGTCTTTATGACGGCCGGAACCAGCCACGAAGTGCTCGAGGTGGGGCAGTTCCGGCCCGACATGGCACCGTGCGACGAGCTTGGCCCCGGGCAGGTCGGCTACTTCGTTGCCGGAATCAAGGAACTGGGGGGTGTGCATGTCGGCGACACCGTCACCGAAGCCAGCCGGCGGACCGCCGAGGCGTTCCCCGGGTACAAGTCCCCCCAGCAGATGGTGTTCTGCGGCATGTATCCCATCGAGAAGACCGACTTCGAAAAGCTGCGCGACGAGCTCTCGAAGATGTCGCTCAACGATGCCAGCTTCAGCTTCCTGCCCGAAACCAGCGATGCTTTGGGCTTCGGTTTCCGGTGCGGGTTCCTGGGGATGCTGCACATGGAGATCATCCAGCAGCGGCTCGAAAAAGAAGCCAACATTGATCTCATCCAGACCGCCCCCAACGTCACCTACGAACTGCTGATGATGGACGGGTCGACCCTCAAAATCGACAATCCGCAGGATGTGCCCGAAAATGGCGGGATCCGCGAGTTTCGCGAGCCGATCGTGCGGGTCAACTTCATCCTCCCCAGCGACAGCATCGGCCCCATCATGCAGTTGTGCGCCGATCGGCGCGGGGTCTACCAGAGCACCGAATACCTCGGCATGAGCCGGGCCCAACTGGTTTACGAATTGCCGTTGGCCGAGGTGATCTACGACATGCACGACCGGCTCAAGAGCATCACCAAGGGTTACGGAACGCTCGACTACGAGGTGATTGGGTTCCGCACGGCCGACCTGGTCAAGGTCGACATTCTGGTCAAGGGGGTGCGCGTCGATGCCCTGGCCACCATCATGCACCGCAGCAACGCCGAGCGGCGGGGCCGGGGGCTGTGCAAGCGGCTGAAGGAAGAGATCTCCAAGCACCAGTTTGAGATTCCCATCCAGGCGGCCATTGGCACCCGGATCATCGCCCGCGAGACCATTCCCGCCCTGCGGAAAAACGTGACCGCCAAGTGCTACGGCGGCGACATCACCCGCAAACGCAAGCTGTGGGCCAAGCAGCGGGAGGGGAAGAAGCGGCTCAAGCAGTTTGGGGAGGTGGAAATTCCCCAAAAGGCGTTCCTGTCGGTGCTGGACGTCAGCGACGACGTGTAATCCGCGACGCGGCGACCCGACAGGCTCTACAATGGGGAAAACTTTCCCCGGGAGACCTGCTGCATGTCCGCCCCCCCGAAGTCCCCCCCTGCCACCCCGGTCTCCGGGTCAGCCGAACTGCGCCTGGCGATCGACGGCCTGCACTGTGCCGCCTGCGTGGCCCGGGTCGAAAAGGCGATTGCCGCGGTCCCGGGGGTCGAGTCGGTGGTGGTGAACCTGGCGACGCACGAGGCGGTGGTCGCACCGTCCCGAATCGACCTTGGGGCGGTCCAAAAGTCGGTCACCGATGCCGGTTACTCGGCTCGCCCGGTTGCCGCTGATGAATGGCTGACCAACCCCACCCCCCCCGCCGACACAGAAGCAGAGCCTTGGTCCCCCGAGCTGCAGGCCCACTTCCGCCAACTGGTGATCGCGGGAGTGCTGGCGCTGCCGGTGGTGGTCATCTCGATGGCCGACCTGATGTTCCCCGGGCGTGACTGGCTGCTGTGGGCCCTCTCGACCCCGGTGGTCTTCTGGTGTGGCGCTCCATTTTTCGCGGGGGCCTGGAAGAACCTCAAACGCGGTTCGGCCGACATGAACACGCTGATCGCCCTGGGGACAGGCACCGCCTATTTCGCCAGTGTGGCCGCCGTGCTCTTTCCCCGCGTGATGCAGCCCATCCTTCCCGAGCTGCATTCCACCACCAGCCACGCCGGGGCCGGTCACGCCAGCATGCCCCCCGTCTATTTCGAGGCCGCGGTCACCATCACGTTTTTCGTGCTGCTGGGACGGCTGCTGGAAGAACGGGCGCGAGGCCGCACTTCGCAGGCGATCCGCCGGCTGATGGGGTTGCAGGCGCGGACGGCCACCGTCGTGCGCGAGGGGGTCGAGCAGCAGATTTCCATCCAGGAGGTGGTGGTCGGCGACCTGGTGGTGGTCAAACCGGGCGAACGGGTCCCTGCCGACGGAACGGTCGTCGATGGACGCAGCCGCGTCGACGAATCGATGCTCACTGGCGAACCCCTGCCGGTCGAAAAGACGGCGGGGGCAGCGCTGGTGGGAGGCACCCTCAATCGCGGCGGCAGTCTGCGATTCCGGGCCGACAAGGTGGGGGCCGACACCGTCCTGGCCCACATCGTGCAGTTGGTCCGCAACGCCCAGGGGTCCAAGGCCCCGATTGCCCGCCTCGCCGACCTGGTGAGTGCCTGGTTCGTTCCGGCCGTGCTGTTGATCTCCCTGCTGACTTTCGCCGGCTGGTGGTGGCTTGGTCCCGCGCCCGATTCGTTCCGCATGGCGCTCACCTGCGGCATCAGCGTGCTGATCATCGCCTGCCCCTGTGCCTTGGGTCTGGCCACCCCCGCCGCCATCATGGTGGGAACGGGCCGGGGGGCCGAGTTGGGGGTGCTGATCAAGACCGGCACAGCTCTCGAAACCACCTGCCAGGTGCGGACCATCGTGCTCGACAAGACCGGCACGATCACCGCCGGAAAACCCAGCGTCGTGGAGGCGTCACTCTCTCCTTTGGTCAGTCGCGACGACGCCCCCCGCCGTTTCACCAAGCGCGAACTGCTGCAGTCGGTCGCCCAAGCCGAGTTGCGATCGGAACATCCTCTGGGCGAGGCGATTGTCGAAACGGCCCGCCAGATGGGTTTGCACCTGACCGACCCAGTCGAGTTCGAAGCCCATGCGGGACTGGGAGTGGAGGCGGTGGTGCAACTCCCCTCGGGCCCCGTCCGCGTCCTGGCGGGAAATGCCGGGCTGTTGACGAAATTTGAAGTCGACCCCGCCCCGTTGGCTCCCGAGGCACGGCGGATGGCCGAACAGGGGCAGACCGCCGTGCATGTCGCGCTCGATGGCCGGCCCGCCGGGGTGATCGGCGTCGCCGATGCGGTGAAGCCCGAAGCGGCCGAAGCGATCGCCCGGCTGCGGCAACTGGGGCTCGAAGTGGTCATGCTGACTGGCGACAACGAGCAGACCGCAGCCGCTGTCGCCCGGCAAGTGGGGCTCAGCGAGGTTTGGGCCGGGGTGCTGCCCGCCGGCAAGGCGGCCCGTGTGGCCGAGCGGCAGCGTCAGGGACACAAAGTCGCGATGGTGGGGGATGGCGTGAACGACGCCCCCGCCTTGGCCCAGGCCGATGTGGGAATCGCCATGGGCACCGGGACCGACGTGGCCCTCGATGCCGCCGACATTACCCTGCTGCGGGGGGACTTGCGGGGCGTGGTGACGGCGTTCGAACTCTCGCGGCAGACCATGCGCACCATTCGCCAGAATCTGTTCTTCGCCTTCATCTACAACATCCTGGCAATTCCCTT
Source organism: Planctomycetaceae bacterium (assembly GCA_046318755.1). Lineage (GTDB taxonomy): Bacteria > Planctomycetota > Planctomycetia > Planctomycetales > Planctomycetaceae > UBA10511. The sequence goes on along the minus strand of JBKCTR010000005.1, from coordinate 4 downwards.
AGCC
>JBKCTR010000004.1:0-4226 GCA_046318755.1 Planctomycetaceae bacterium | reverse complement strand
TCTCCTGGAACAACTTCTCGCGTGAGACAGAAAGTCGCCTGAATTCCAGCAATTCCAGACTGGGGGCGAAAAGGCCCCCGCCCCAATCAGAGCAACTCGGGAAGAGCCTTGTACTTGTTCTGGTCAATCAGGAACTGCGGCCGCCCCTGCAAATCACGCAGGGTCAGGTGATCCACGTTGATCCCCAAGTTGTGATACAGCGTGGCGAACACTTCCTGGAAGTGCACCGGGCGATCGGTGGCGAATTCGCCCAGCCGGTTGGTCGCCCCAATCACTTGGCCAGCACGAATGCCGCCACCCGCCAACAGGGCACACGAAACCTGCGGCCAGTGATCTCGCCCCGCATCCTTGTTGACCTTCGGGGTCCGTCCGAATTCGCCCCAGCAGACCACGCTGATATCGTCGAGCATGCCCCGCTCTTCGAGATCCTGCACAAGGGCGACCAACCCCTGATCCAACAGCGGCATGTCTTCGCGCCCCTGTTGGAAGTTGGCTCCGTGCCAGTCCCACCGGCTGAAGGCCAACGTCACGCAGCGGGCCCCGGCAGAGATCAGCCGTCGCGCCACCAGGAAATTGTCGATCAACCGGGGGCCGCCATCATCCCGCAACTGGTTGACCCCGCGCCCGTAACGGTCACGCAGTTTCTGGTCTTCGAGGTCGAGGTTCAACGCCTCGGCCAATTTGCTGGAGGTCAGCACACCAAAGGCCTGTTGGGTGAAGGCGTCGGTCCCAGCCAATTGTCCCGAGGAATCGCAATCCTTGCGGAAACGATCCAGAGCAGTCAGCACCGCCCGGCGATCTCCCAGCCGATCCAAAGTGATCCCGTTCAGGACCAAGTCATCCTTCCCTTCGGCATTCGGGGTAAAGGGAGCATGGGCAATTCCCAGGAAACCAGGAACACCATTGTCGGCCCAAGGCATGTGTCCCATTCGGGGAGACAGCCCGACGAACGGGGGCATCGCGGGGTCGACCGGTCCATAGACCTTCGACAACACCGACCCCATCGAGGGAAAGCCTCCCCCCGGCTGCCGGTCCCGCTTGTTCCACCCGGTCAGACACTGGTAGGCGTAGTGGTCGCCCCCAGCTCCCACGATCGAACGAATCGGCACGAACTTCTGCATGTTCGCCGCAATCTGCGGGAACATCTCGGAGATCTCAATCCCGGGCACACTGGTCGGAATGGCCGAGAATTCACCCCGGATCTCCGAAGGGGCATCCATCTTCACATCCCACATGTCCTGGTGAGGAGGCCCACCCGGCAAGAAGATCATGATGACCCCCTTGTGGCCCCCCTTCTGGCCAGTCGCCTGCTCGGCCTTCAGCACCTCGGGCAGGGCCATGCCGCCCATTGCCAGACCGCCGATCTTCAGGAACGACCGCCGGGAGACCCCATCGCAGAACCGGGAAGCCGCATCGCGAGTACGGGGACCAAGAATGGTGAGCATGGCGGGACCAGACGGGGACTGGGGGGAGGGAACACAGTGGTCTTTACTGATTCAATTATCGCATCGTGCCCCCCCGGTCTGTCAATTCCTTCCCACCCACAATCTTACAATCCGTACAGGTCTTGCCTTCAAGCCCTGGTATCGGCTCACCTCAGGGATGGCAGGACACGCTGTTGAGCTCAAATGTTCAGAATCGGTTATCTGACATTTATCCGACCTTTATTCGACATCACCAAATGGTCACTGGTACACCTTTCTCATGTTTCAACCTGTCTTTGAACTCACTCTGCCGTTGCACCGAGCAATTGTCGAACTCGAGTTGCTCCGGAATGAACTCGAACGGCAACCCGTCGATGTGGGGGCTCTGGCCGGGCTCCGCCAGACAGCCCGCCTCCGCACAAGCCATTTCTCAACCCAGATCGAAGGCAACCAACTGACTGCGCAGGAGGTCTCCCAGGCAGTCGCCGGACAACGTTTCCCGGGGCGTGAGCGCGATGCGACGGAAGTCCGCAACTACTACGCTGCCCTGCAGTTGGTCGAGGAACTCGCCCGCAGCTCCCCATCCATCACCACCCGTGTCATCCGGACTCTGCACGGGCTGGCATGGAGAGGACGCCGGATCGCCTCTCGCTACAGGGATGGGCAGAATGTAATCCGGGATGGTCGTACCGGCCGCATCGTCTATTTACCCCCCGAAGCCAGTGACGTCGCCGCGCTCATGAACGAACTCGCCGATTGGATCACTGGGGAATTGGCCCGGCACCACTGGCCCATCCCCATTGTGGCGGCTCTCGCCCACTACCAATGAGTGACCATCCACCCCTGGTATGACGGAAATGGCCGGACCGCTCGTCTGCTGACCACACTCGTCCTGCATCGGGGAGGCTATGGACTCCATGGCCTCTATTCCCTGGAGGAGTACTATGCGGAGCGATTGAACGACTACTATTTGGCTCTGCAGGTTGGCGCATCTCATAACTATGACGAAGGACGGGCGAACGCGCCTGTGACTGGATTTCTGGAATACTTCTGCAGGGGAATGGTCGAGGCCCTGCGACGGGTCCAAGGGCAATGTCGGGCGGCTCAAGAGCGGGGAACTCCCGATCTCGCTTCCCATCTGCGTCGCCTGGATCCCCGCCAGAGACGTGTCCTCAGCCTGTTTCGCGACCACGCGGCCGTCTCGACCCTGCAGATCGCCCTCGTGCTGGGACTGACCGTCCGCACCACCGGCCCCCTGTGTCGACGCTGGGTGGCGGAAGGCTTCCTGGAGTTGGCCGACCCCGCCCGCAAAATCCCGGCTCTACCGGCTGAGACCGACAGCGGAAGCCTGGTTGGCGGACCTGCCCGCTCATTGACTTCTGGAGCCGGCGGAACTGCTTTACTCGCGATCTCCCTGCTCCTTGATTGCCGCGAGGTGGGGGAACCGCGACACTGCAGCCGCCTCGTAGCGGGAACCCGCTTGTCTTCCTCATTCAGGATCGTCTCGTGGCCACCTCCCCGGATCCCCGCCCCGAGTTGCTGGACCAGGACCGTGAGCTGCTGCACCGGCTGGGTTACGCCCAGGAACTCCAGCGGCGAATGAGCGGCTTTTCGAATTACGCCATTTCGCTGTCGATTATCTGCATCTTGGCTGGGGGGATTACGTCGTTCCCCGTGGGCCTCTGCAGTTGTGGCGGCGCCAGTGTCGGGCTCGGCTGGCCCCTGATGAGCCTGATCGCTCTGGCGTTTGCCGCGACGATGGCCCAAGTCGCCTCGGCGTTTCCCACCGCCGGGGGGTTGTACCACTGGAGCTCCCTGCTCGGCGGTCGCGGCTGGGGCTGGGCGACGGCGTGGATCAACCTGATCGGGTTGATCCTGGTGATCGCCGCGATCAACGTGGCGACGGTGCAATTCACCCTTGCGGCCTTCGCCCCGCTGCTGGGGCTCGATGATGACCGGATCGGAGCGCTGCTGGGGTTCCTGGTGGGCGACGCACCGGTCAAGGCCTGGATGCTGGGCTCGAGCGAGGGGGGAACCTGGCTGGCCCTGCAATTGCTGGCCGTCGCCGTAATGACTGCATCCCACGCCCTGTTCAATCATCGCGGTATCGAACTGACCACCCGGCTGACCGACTTCAGCGGGTATCTCATTCTCGCGGTTTCCGTGTTGCTGACACTGGCCCTGCTGGGGAGTGCGGACACGTTCGAGTGGTCACGGCTCTTCACGCTGGTGAATGTCACCGGGCAGCCGGAGGCGGCGGCGGTCTGGCCGCGCACCGAAAGCCTGGGCTGGGCGTTCGCTCTGGGGCTGTTGTTGCCGGCGTACACCATCACCGGCTTCGACGCCTCGGCCCATGCGGCCGAAGAGACCGTGGGCGCCGCCACGGCAGTCCCCCGGGGAATCCTGCAATCGGTGCTGGTGTCGGGATTGATGGGGTGGGTCATGCTGATGGCGGTGATCCTGGCGATTCCCGATATGAATGCCGCAGTGCAGCAGGGGTCGAATGTCTTTTTCTGGATCCTGGAACAACGGCTGCCCGGCTGGTTGCGGTTTGGACTGCTGGGGGGCATTTGTCTGGCTCAATATCTGTGTGGTCTGGCGGCCCTCACCAGCACTTCGCGGATGGTGTTTGCATTCGCTCGGGATGGGGGATTGCCGCGATCTCCCTGGCTGCGGCAGGTGTCGCGGCGGTTTCGGACTCCTGCCGTGGCGATCTGGGTTGCGGCCACAGTCTCGGTGGCGATTACGGCCCTGGTTCCCTACCTGGCGATCACCGCGGTGGCGGTGGTGTTTGTGTATGTG
>JBKCTR010000003.1:0-4071 GCA_046318755.1 Planctomycetaceae bacterium | reverse complement strand
TTCGGACGGCACCTACCGCAATGCGCTCAACCGTGCGGGGGGGTATCAGAATCAGCATCGTGTTTATGACCGCGCCGATCTTCCGTGTCCTCGTTGCGGTGGGCAGATTCGACGAATTGTCCAGGCCCAGCGGGCCACGTTTTTTTGCCCGGGATGTCAGAAACGGACCCGTTCATCACGGTTGCCTCCGGCCCACTCCTGACCCTGAACGGGGAGGTTGTGAATCGGAGCCCCCCGCTTCGGGCTGGAGGTGGACTGATGACGTGGTCTACCATTTTGAACTCACCGAACACTCATCACCCCTGACTGGGCTGCTTTTGTGAACGAAGATGAATTTCGCCGCCAGAACCCGCTTTCCGCAGAAAGGTTGGCGGAGCAGAGCCTGGAGACCGCCGAGGTGCGAGAAGTTGTCCCTGAGGACTCGTTCTTGGACGTTGGGTCGTCGGTCCATTCTCCGGCTCGGCCACTGGTGGCGTGGGTGGTGATCCTGTTGGCGACCATCACTGTGATCACTCTCCAAGCCGTGCGATCGGATGGGAAAACCCGATTGACCGGGGGAGAATTGACCAATGATCTCCAGGCGAAGTACCTCGTCGGGCTCTCTCAATTCTCACGGGAAGCACTCGCCCAACCCGCAGCCCGCGAGGGTTTTTCCGGCGATCGCCGAATCAAGGGTTTGCGGTGGGTCCTGCTGCTGCATTCGGTGGAAGATGCCACTCTCGCCCGGAAGGAATTGGAACTTCTGAGCACAATTCCCTCAGAGCCTTCCGCCGAAGAGCGGGAGTTGTTGCGGGCCGTGACCACGCTGGTCGCTGCGGACGGGACGCCAGAACATCCCGCCGAACCCCTCTCGCAGGCCGACACGGATTTGATTCGCAGCCGGTTTGGATGGCTGGGGCGGTTGGCAACGACAGACTCCCGGGGAGAGACGGCTGGCGCTCGCTCGCAACTGTTGGAGCAGGCGCGGCGGACCGTGGTGACCCTGATCGGGATGGTTTCCGCCGGATTCCTGGCCTTTGTGCTGGGGATGGGTTTGGCGCTGGGTTGGACGGTCTACGCCACCTCCGGCAAACTGCGCTTTCTGTTGCGTTGCCCGACGGGTACGGGGGGATATTACGCCGAGACCTTCGCGTTGTGGTTTGTGACATTTTTTGGACTGAGCATTGTTGTGGGGTTGGTGGCTCCGCCGCAGTTGGGGCTGACTGCCGCCGGGGTCGCGGCGGGACTCAGCCTGCTCACACTGTTCTGGCCCGTCTGGCGCGGCGTGCCTTGGCGCCAGGTGCGGAGCGAGTTGGGAATCGTCTGGCCCGAGGGGGGCTGGCTTGAACTGTTGTGGGGTGTGCTGGGATACCTCGGCGGACTGCCGGTGGTTTTCGCCGGGTTGATGCTGACACTGTTGCTCATGCGCTGGCAGGCCCTGTTGACAGGGACGGCTCTCTTTGCCTTCGCCGAACCGCCCGTGCACCCCATCATCGAGCCGCTGGTACATGGCTCGTGGTGGATTCGGCTGCAGGCGGTCGCCGTGGTGCTGCTGGTGCCGATCACCGAGGAAATCATGTTCCGCGGAGTCTTGTACCGGCACCTGCGGGAAGCGTTCGGAAGGTGGGGCTGGCTCGTTTCTGTGATTCTGTCCATGCTGACCAGTTCGCTGTTGTTCGCCATCATTCATCCGCAGGGGCCCCTGGGGGTTCCCGTGCTGACGGCTGTGGCCCTCGTGCTGGCCCTGCTGCGGGAATGGCGTGCCTCGTTGATCGCGCCGATTGTCACGCACATGATCGTCAATGGCGTGACCACCACGTTTGTGCTGCTGATCTTCGCCTAGGGGATTGCCCCGACGGTCCGCATTCCTGCGGATTGGCCAGAGGCCTTTCAAATCGGAAGATTGGCTGGGGAATTGTCTTGCTGAGGGATCCCGGGCTGGCGACCGATTTCGAACTTTCTTCGACAACTTCAACTTGTCCCCACATTTCTTCACGCTCCCGGAGATGTGACCATGTTCGTCCAACAAAAAACTGAGGTCTTGGGCTTCCTCACACGGTTTTCTTTCCGAACCGGTTGCCGGTGGCTGGCGCTGGGGCTGGGCCTGCTCTGGGGACTGGGTCCCGCCGGGTCGGAGACGAGGGGGGACGAGCCCCGGTTTGTCGATTTGTCGCTGTTGATCGCCCCCGAGTATCCCTGCACCTGGACCACATTTCCCCCGTTTCAGATCAACCCGTATCGCCAGATTGGTCCCCTGTCGGCGTACAACAGCGACATTCTGATTCTGGATGGCAACACGGGAACCCAATTGGATGTTCCTCCGCATTCGGTCACCGCACCCAACTCGGGGCTGCCGAATGCCGGACCGTTTGGACTGGCATACACAGACAAGATTGAGGCGTGGCAATTTGGCGGCGAGGCGTGTGTGATCGACTGCCGGGATTTGCTCGATTCGACCCCCGCTGGCCGCAGTGATCTGGTGACTCGAGAGCGGATTCAGGCCTGGGAAAAGGCAAACCGCCCTCTTCGACGGGGGGATGTGGTGCTGTTCCACAGTGGTTTCAGCGACAAGTACTATCGCCCCTTTCCTGAGGGAAGGCGGTTCGGGGCCGACCCTGTGGCGGGGCTGACTCCCGGGTGGCCAGATCCCGATCCCGATTGCATGGAGTACCTGGCGTCGCGGGGAGTATTGACGCTGGGGACCGACAGCACCAGCATGGGACCCCTCCCCAACCTGGCGGAACCGACGCACTATGCGGGGCTGAAGCACGGAATGATCTGGACGGAAAGCGGTACTGGGTTTGGCCAGCTTCCAGTGACGGGGGCGTTTTACTGCATGCTTGGACCGAAGCATGCCGGGGACCCGTACAGTGAGGGACGGGCTTTTGCGATTGTGGGGAACCCCCTTGCGGCACGTTTGAATGCCGCGGCACGGGCCAAGAAGGTGGTGGATCTCTCGGTGACCTTGGCTGACGATCTGCCTTCGAGTTGGCCGGGCCGGGGGACAGGCAACCACCGCCAGCCGTATATGACGATCCGGTTTGGGATGAATCCGAACATCAAGGTCCCCTTCATGCTGCACATGCTCGACAGCCATACGGGGACCCACCTGGTGCCCCCGAGCTACTCCCTTCCGCCGCCTGGATTCGACAATTCCCGCTACGCCCCCGAGATTCAGCGGGTGCTGAAGGATTACGAAGCCCGGTTTGGCAAACGGGGGACCAGTACGGTGACGACTGAACAGGTCCCGTTGTCGCAGACCTGTGGAGTGGTGCGTGTGGTGGATGTTCGCCCTTTGAGGGGCACCACGACCTCTGACCAGTGGCCCGCGTCTCCCGAGATCACGGTTGAGAGGCTCAAACAGTTCGAGCAGTCCGAGGGCCCTTTCGAGCGTGGTCAGGTCGTCGTCTTTCGGAGTGGCTGGAGTGACGAGTTCTACCGCCCGCTTCCGATGGGGGAGAAGTGTCAGGTCGATCCTCTGAACGGCAAGTCGGAGGGCTGGCCCGCCCTGACCGCAGAGGGTGTGATGTACTTGGCGGAGCGGGGCGTGTCGTGCGTGGGGACGGATGCCCCGACCTTGGGTGGGGTGAATGAAACGCGGGCTCTGCCGATGTACTGGGCGTTGGGAACCAAGGGGATGGTGGGGGTTGAATTCCTGACCAACCTGGGAGCTCTCCAATCGGGCCAGTACTTCGTGTTTGCTCCGGTCAAGGTGCGGGACTGCCATGGTGGACCGGGAAGGGCCATCGCCTTCGAATAGTCCTGCCAAGTCACCGCAACGGATGTGGAAATTCGCCCGGCGTCCATGGGGGAGTCTCGGAGACACACAGGTGGTCTTCACGGTTTCTTCATCTTCTGGGCCTAGCATCTGAAAGAGTTGAGACTCCTGACAGGTGAGAGATGTTCGCAAATCAAAGACGAGTGTGGTGGTCGGTTGCGGGATGGTTTGGACTTGTGGTGAGCGGTTGCTCTCCCGCGGCCCCGGTGGCTCCGGCGGTGAGTGAATCCCAGGGATCGGGAACGGCCGCGGAAGGAGCCGGGGCTTCCGGGCTGTCGAGTCCGTTGCTGGAACCGGCGGCGTTGGCCAAGCTG
>JBKCTR010000002.1:0-8204 GCA_046318755.1 Planctomycetaceae bacterium | reverse complement strand
GCCAGCGACAAAAGGCTGACCAATCCGACAAGCAGACGGAGCGGGGTGGGCATCAGTGGAGGAATTGGCGGGGTGAGAATCGGCCCTGGGGAGAACTTCGCCCCGGGGGCACAGGGGGGCTGCCGGGAGAGAGGTGGGCCTGGATCGGACACGCTCCCAAGACCCCCATTTTAGCAGCCTCTGCCGGGCAACCACAGCGGCCCCCGATGAAGAAACAGTCTGGAAAAGATGGGGACTTCGGGAAGAACGCAAATTCGAAGCGGAATCGATTTCTGCCCGGGCCGAGGCCGAAAAACATCTGTAGTTTTGGCCCCCGAACGATGGGCCCACTCTCTCATTCTCCGGACCTCTGGCGGTGGGCCACCTGGTGTGAACACTTTTCTCCTGCGGCTGACCGTGCTTGGCCTGGCTGTTGTATCGGCCAGCTGGTTGGTCTTGGGACCACGCCTGGGCAGTACGGGGGAATCGACACGCACCTCCCCGAATGCCAATCCCACCACTGGCCACCAGACGGCGCGGCGAATCGAGACCGGCTGGTGGACCGCGCCCGCCACCGCGTCCATCCTTCCGGAGGTGGCTGTCGTGGAGATTCCGGTGACCAGCGGAGTGGCCGAGTGCCTTATCAATGGTCACTCGCCGGCGGACTACGAGGTGGTGGTTGGTTCGCTGGCCCCGGGAGACCGCATGTCGGCAGTTCATCTGGCCTGGGAAACGCTCGAGGCTTCGGACTCGGCCGAATCGATCCGTGGCGACCGCGAGATCCCTGCGGGGTCCAGCCAGCCCGGCCTGCTTTGGCGTCACTTTGGGCATCCCACGAAAGATGCCTTCCCCGGGCGGATCGCGGCCACACCTGGTAGCGGGAATGCAGCCGACCATCGCGGGGAAGACTCCCTCGGGGGCGACCGTTCATTCCATTTTCCCGTCTGGAGGGGGGTGGCCAGCAGCGGGGGAGCTTGGGAGGGGAAGCAGATCGCGGCCCGTCTGCTGGCGACCCACGCCACGGTCCGGGTGTATGTCGATCGGCAGGATGTCGATCACCGTGTCTCGCCACAGACCGCCCAGATGATCGCGATGAGGTTGGCCGACATGGCCCTGCCGGTTGTCGAATCGTGGCTGGGACCCATCACCGATGTGGATGGAGATGGATGCTTGTCGGTCCTGATGACTTCCGAAGTCGAGCACCTCCCGCAGGGGGGTGAACCATTGCGGGCGTTTGTTCGATCGGCCGACCTGGAAGCCGGCCCACGATCCAGCTCGGAACGACCAACTGGTCCTGTGGACCTCATCTACCTGAATGCACATCGGTGGCAGGACGGAGGCCTCGATGGAGTGTTGACGCACGAAGCAACTCATTTGGCGGTCTTCAGTCGGCGGCGCGAGGCAGGGTTGCCGCTGCGGGCGGAGGAGTGGATCGATGAGGGTCTGGCCCATGCCGTGGAGTGGCTGGGAGTGGGTGACGCATGCAATCTCGAGGCCCGATGGGCGGCCTTTCGTGCCGCGCCTCAGCGGGCGGCTCTGGAAGTGAACTGTCGGGCGGGTAGCACGGCGTGGAGGCAGGCCGACAGCCGCGGTGCCACAGCCCGGTTTTTTACCCACCTGGTGCAACGTTATGGGGTGTCGACACTCCCTGGCATCGCCCTCGCCACCAACTCGGGTCGGTCGGCCGTCGCGGAAGGAACGGGGATTGCCTTCGACAAACTGTTTCGGGATTGGACCGTGTCGGAAGCGATTTCCAGGCACGAACAGGATCAGGAAGACGGCCTCCACAGCCCGTTACACGGTCGACAGGCCTGGACTTTGAGGGGAACAGCCGCGGTGAGTATTCGCCTGGGACTCCTGCCAGCCGGCACAGGCTGCCGACTGCGACTGGAAGGTCCCGAAGGGGTCCCCCTGCAACTGACGCTGGTGCGTCGTGGTCTTCCAACAATGTCGGACTGCAAATCTTCGCCGCCAAAGCCGTCGGCGGCGTCCACACGTCTGGATCGGTCAACCAAGGCAATCCTCACCGCTACAACACAACCTCCCGCCCCAGGAGTTCAACGAGGAGCGGTCCTGTCAAATTGCTCAATCCGTTGTTCGTGAGGCCGGCCCACAGGTTCGCTGACGAAGAGGTTTTCGCGCCGGTCAGCCCTGATCGGAATTCTCGCTCGGCTGCGCAGCCGAGTTTTCGGTTTTCTCTGGATGTTCGGCTGGGGGACTGACCAGCGGCGTTCCATCGAGATCCGGGGATGCAAGGGGGGAGAGGGAACTGCGACGGGACCGGCGTTTGTGAGACTTTTCCCGGGCTTCTTCCGCCGCCCGCTTGGCGGCCTCGGCAGCCTGCGGATCGCGGACCAAGGCATTCAACAGGGAATCGACAGACACCTGTTCTTCCAAGTCGTCGGCTGGCGGCTCTTCTCTCTTCTCCCGTTTCTCTTTGGTCTCCCGGGCCTCCTTGGTCTCCAGGGGGGAGACATTCTGGGAGGAATAAAACAGCCAATGACTTGCGACAAAAAACCAGACGGTGGTACCGAGTCCGAGCAATCCCACCCGACCGGCGTAGTCCAGCAGTGCGTAGTGCAGCACGGTGAGCACCACCGGCCAGACCGCCACATGCCAGGCCTGCGTGTACTGATGCTGTCTCCACAACCACAATGCGAGAAACAGGCAGCCGGGCGTCCAGAGCAGGTAATAGTGTCCCCGGGCCACGGGCGAAACCAGAAACGTGGCCACGATGGCCAAGCCGTAGGCGGCCAGCAGCGCCAGACGGTCTTTGCACTGGGCGGCCCGCAGCGAAACGGCGGCCAACGCCGCCAAGACCAAACCTTTCAGTCCCAACAGCACGTACTCGGCCACGGGATGATCCATGGGCAACCGGTTGCCCGGAGTTTCGGCCAGAAGGTCATCGGGACCCAGATTGAGCCGGGAGGCCAGCCAGTTTCCGCCACGGTAGGCCGCATTGCTCAGACTCTGATTGCGCTTGGAGGCAACATGGCCGCCGAAGTCGTCGGTGCGGACGTCATTGACTTTGGAACTGACCTTCTGATGGAACGTGTCGAGCAATTCCAGGTTGCGATCCCAGCCGACGACCGCCGCAGGCAGCAGCAGAAAGTGCAGGACTCCCCCCAGGACCAACCCGGCGACCAGATGGAGGCCGCGCGGCCGCAGGTGGGTGCGCTGCTGGGCCTGCACCAGCAGCATTCCCGCGAGGAAGGCCACTGGCAGGGCGGGGGTCAGTTTGATGGCGACGGGACTCATCACGAACACCCCCGCAATGACCCAGGCCTGACGACCCCGGTGGCGCAGCGCCAACCGGACTCCCAGCAGCAGGCAATACAACAGCAGCAGGCCCACCTGTCCGCGTTGCAGACAATTGAGCGTGGGAAAGAGTCCCGCGGCGAACGCCAGCGCCAGGAATATCAGTTCCCGACGGCGCGAGGTGTTGCCCGATTCATGGACCCGATCCAGCAGATGTCGGCACTCGCAGTACGAACCCAGCAGACAGAGCACCGAAATCCAGAAGAAGATGCCGGCGGGCCAGGGGTCTGGCAAGTACGCGAGTGGCGCGACCAGAAGGGCGAAAAATGGAGGATAGATGTAGGGCCAACCGCGAATGTTCGTGACGGCGTAGGGATCTTCATCGGCCATCAGCGCCTGGGCGGCGGCGGTGTAGACCGTGAAGTCGGTCATGTGCAACGAGGGATTCTCCGGATCGACCTGTGCGCGCCGCAACGGATCCAGAAAGAACCAGACCAGCAACGCCAGGAAAATCCCCAGGTAAACCGCCCAGTGTGCCCGCATGTCTTGGCGCAGGCGAAACAGACCGTGGTTGTGCTCCGAATCACTCACGAGAGGGTCTCACGCGATGCGAAAAAATCAGGGCAATCAGAAAGCGGGGCGGATCTCGTCATCGAGTCCATCCGACTGGGCCGTCGCGACCTGTCTCATCCGGGCGATCCGCCCCAGCGCCATGAGGGGGAAATAGATGCGATAGAGATGGTAGCGGAGGTAGAACACCCGGGGAAAGCCGGTTCCGGTGAATTCGGGCTCGTCCCAGGAACCATCGTCGTTCTGTGTATCGAGCAGGAACCGCAGCCCGGCCTCCACCGCGGGGGAATTCAACTCTCCCGCCGCGCAGAGCCCCATCAGCGCCCAGGCAGTCTGTGACGCCGTGGGAGTTCCCGTTCCCCGCAACCGGGGGTCATCATAGGTCGCCGGGGTCTCGCCCCATCCTCCCGACTCCTGCTGGTGGGCCTTGAGCCAGGCGACGGCCCGCCGCACCCTGGGATCCCCCGCCGGGATTCCAATCGCCGCCAACCCAACCAACACCTGCCAGGTGCCGTAGAGGTAATTGATTCCCCACCGCCCCACCCAGCAGTGGTCCTCCTCCTGGTTTTTCCAGATGAAATCGAGTGCCCGCACCGCCAGCGGATGCTGCGCGGTCATCCCAAACGCACCGAACATCTCCAGCACCCGACTGGTCAGGTCCGCCGTGCTGGGGTCGATCATCGCATTGTGATCGGCAAACGGAACCTGCGTGTAGATCTCGCGATCATTGTCGCGATCGAAGGCCCCCCAACCGCCATCCCGATTCTGCATGTCGCTCACCCAGCGCATGCCCCGGGAAATCGCACCCAGCATCGGAGACAGCGTCTGCAGATCGGCCAACGCCTCGTCCTTGGATTCGGCCAATCCTCCCCACACAGCCGAAACCACCCCCTGGTCGGGATTGGCCGGGCGGGCCGCTCCCACCACAAACTCGGCCTGCCAACGCCGCAATTCCTGTTCGGGCAGCATGCGCGACAGGGCAATCATCACCATGATGGTATCGTCGACATCGGGATAGTACTGGTTGCGAAACTCGAAGTACCAGCCGGCCGGCTCCTGGAAACCATGCCGCACCGCCCAGTCCCCCAGCACCTTCGTCTCCCGCCCCAACAGCCATTCCACCGAACGCCGCAGAGCCGGGTGAGACGCGGCCATTCCCGCCTCCCGCAAGGCAATCGTGGCGATGGCCGTATCCCATACCGGAGACCGACACGGCTCCAACCGCAGCGTGTCTCCTTCACGGATCGACAGTTTTTCGAGTTCCTCCAATTGCCCCAGAACCAGGGGATGGTCGTCGGCATACCCCTGCGCTTTCAAAATCACAATCGTCCAGATGATGGGGGGGAAAATCGCCCCCAACCCGTCACTCTCCTCCAGCCGCTCGAGAATCCAGGCATTCGCTTTCCGAATGGCGATCTTCCGCAGGGGCTTCAATCCCAGCCGCTCGACCCACTTCAACGCCAGATCCAGCCGTCGGAACACTCCCTTCCAAGAGACCCACGACTTCCGCTTCAGATCGTCGACCACGGTCGCTTCCGCCATGGTCACCGGCAAGTCGGCCGGAGTCTTCAGGAACAGTTCATCGATCCGGTGCTCGGGAGGGAGTTTCCGCAGGGGACGAAACGCCCACATCAGGCTCAACGGCACCAGAATCTGCCGTGACCAAGACGACATCTCGTAGATGTTGAACGGACACCACTTCGGCAACAGCATCAACTCGGGAGGAACAGCCGGACACTGCTCGTACGAAATAATCCCCAGCAGGGCGAAATAAAACCGGGTGAAACTGTTCACCCCTTCGGCCCCTCCCGCGGCCCGAATCGCCTCCCGGGCCCGCACCATCTCGGGAGCTTGCGGATCGTGCCCGGTGATCTTCAGGGCCCAGTACGCCTTCACCGAAGCGCTGATCTCCAGGGGGGCCCCAGGGTACAAACCCCAGCCCCCGCCCGGCTGCTGCTGTTGCAGCATGTAGTTGGCCGCCAGCCGGGCCGACTCCTCCTGTCCCCGACCCAGAAAGGCCAGGAGCAGAATGTACTCCGACTCGAGAATCGTGTCCCCCTCGAGCTCACCCACCCAGAATCCCTCTGGGTTTTGTCGCGCCAACAGCCAGTCTCTCGTTCGCTCAATGGCCGCCCCCAAGCGTCCCGGCACCCCCTCGGCCAATTCCCACGAGTCGGCCGAAGATGCGGGCTCAGTGGGACCGCCCGAAGAGGAAGGGGGAAAGCGAAACCTGGGTGAACCAGACCAGCCAGAACTCATTTCTGGGGCTCATTGTGGGGGGGACATCAAACTGTCTCGGACCAGCCAGCAGACTCGATCCGGCAATGTTCAAGTGTACGTTAGACGGGTCGAGACACGCAACCTCAACGGGTTCGCCTTGTGGCGTTTCGAGGGTTCCGTTACAACCCCGCCCCCTCTCCTCGACCGGCTTCTGTTCTGGTTGGGTCACCGGTCTCACCGGTCCCCTGCCCCCTGCCGCCCGGCGCCTCTCCCCCCATTCCCATGACCGATTACGACATCCGTCCCCTCGGGCGGAAGTGCAGTGCCACCGGCGCCGATCTGGCCCCCGGTGCTATCTGTCATTCGGTCCTGCTGGAACGGGAAGGGAAGCTGGTTCGCCTCGACTTTTCCGAAGCCGGTTGGACGGGACCTCCGGCCGGGGCCCTGGGAACCTGGAAATGCATCGTCCCCCAACCCGCCGCCGTCCGACGTGAGCCGCTCGACTCGACTGCGATGCTCCGTTGTTTTGAACAGTTGGTGGAAGAGGGCGTTCCCGAACGCGAAGGACTGCGTTATGTGCTGGCCCTGCTGCTGGTGAAAAGACGTCGGCTGCGGATCGAAGGATCGCGCACCGCACCCGACGGAAGCTACCTGCAACTCTCGGGAGTGCAGGAGCAAGGAGCCTGGGAAGTGCGCGACCTCAACCCCACCGACGCGGAGGTCGATCAATGGCAGGAAGAGCTCAACGCGTATCTCGCGTCGGAATGGCATTGATCCTGGGGCTGGCCCTGGGGTGTGCTCAAACCCAGGAGTTCGGCCCCAAGACGCGGTGCGCCCTGCCAGAGCAGGTCTCCACCGCCGCGCTGGTGGCCCACGTCAATCAGAACGTGGCTCGCGTCCAGTCGTGGCGCACCCTCAATGCCGAGATTTCTTCCCCCGACCTCCCCTTCCGTGTCGCGGCCTCGGTCGCCGTCGAGGCTCCCCGCAACTTCCGCATGGTCGTCCGCAGCCCCCTGGGCCCCGAGGTCGACGTCGGATCCAATCTCGAACACTACTGGTTCTGGAGCCGGCAGGACGAATCGAAACGCATTTACCTCGCCAGTCACGAGACGGAGTCGGCGGCAGCCCAACCGAACGGTATGCCCTTTCAACCCGAGTGGATCATGGAGGCGATGGGGGTCATTGCCCTCGACCCGGCCCGGCAGCAGGAGGTGTCCCGCGATCCCCAGGCCCGCACGGTCACACTTTCGGAAGAACGCCTCTCGCCTCAGGGCGAACCGGTTCGAAAGCTGACCGTGGTCGACCTGTGCCACGGTCTGGTCCGAGAACATGCCCTGGTCGATGCCCGGGGAGCGCTCATCGCCCGTGCCCAACTGCTCGATCCGGTGCGCGACAAGGCCAGCGGAGGGGTCATTCCCTCCCGCATCCACATGGTCTGGCCTCAGGCCAAGATGGATATGACCATGGCCCTCCGCTCGGTCGAGGTGAACACCCCCATCTCGCGATCGTCCTTCACCATGCAGCAATACAAGGGATGCGAGGTGTTCCAGGTCGGAGGAGAACAGGGGCTCCCGTCCAGCGCCCTGGCTGCGCCTCCCAGCCATTGACCCTGCCCAGCCGCATTCTCCCCAGCCGTATTCTCCCCAGCTGCAATCAGGCCCTCGCTGCGGGGCAATTCTCTGTGGTGCACCCCGGGCAGCGGATCTCGAGGGCGTTCGTTGCAATCGGTCGCGGTGGGCTTCGCCACCGGCCCCGTCGAAGAACCGGGACGGAGAGATCGCGCGACATGCTTCCCCAGAGTGTCCCCCGCGACGGGGTCATCCCCCTTGTAAGAGTTCCCATCCGCAGCCAGTCGAGCACCTGGGTGGATCTGGGCTGCCTACGGCAAAGAACGATTTCCCAGTTCAGTCAGCCCAGACTACGTCAGCCCAGCTCAGTCCGGCTGCTCGGTCTGCGCCTCTTCCGAGTCGACGTCGACATTCTGCCACGTCATCGCGCGATGCATCGGCTCGATCCGCAGGACGACTTTCCCTCCCTGAAACAACCGCACGGTACCGGTCGATTCCGAGACGGCAATCGAGATGCAGTCGGTCGCCTTGGAGATGGCCGCCGCCGCCCAATGCCGCGCTCCCAACCCCTTCGAAAGGGTGATCCCCGTCGCCGGGGCATCGAGGTGC
>JBKCTR010000001.1:0-6493 GCA_046318755.1 Planctomycetaceae bacterium | reverse complement strand
CTGGGGTGCTGGACAGTTCGTTTCGCAAGACCATGGACGAGACTCCGCCGGGAAACCGCCGTCGTGGGCTGTACCACCGGAGGATACCGTGGGACTTTCCCACAGGAAAAGATCGGCCATCGCGGCGAAGAGTCACGGACTGGCACCGAACACGCTGCGCGGAGGACCAAATCGGGGCGAGCACCTTCGGGACGGCGCAGCAAAAACCCCCGGGACCGATTCGGCGAGGAATCGATTCCCGGGGGCAGTGATCTCTCAGCATTCTCCGGTGACGAACTTCACGGGCAGGGACCCGTGGGAACCGGTCACCCGCGGAGGTTCACCGGGTGGATCAGGCCTCGTAGCAGGTCCGGCCCGAATCGCGGCAGGGACGGTCACCGACGAGCTGGTCGTCGGGTCCGTAGGTCCGCTGGTTCTTGGCACACCAGAAGTGGCCATCGCCGGTGACGCGGTCGGCCTCGCTCAGGCCGTAGTTGAGGTACATTCCCTTGCAGCGCAGGCTGCGGCAGCGTTCGCCCAGCTCGCTGGCCGGCTGGAGCACGTTGAAGTCGCTCATGATTCAGCTTACTCCTTCCAGTTGACCAACGGCGCGAAGCACGGCCCGCTTCACCGCGGTGCGTGCGATCTGAACCTTGTACTCGTTATCGGACAGCGGAGTGGCGCGAGCCACGGCAGCGTCGCCGGCGGCCTGGGCGGTCGCCTCGTCGATCGACCGGCCCCGCAGCACCTCGCCGGCATCCAGCGAGATCCACGGCGTCGGGGCGACATGCCCCAGCACCACCCGGGCTTCCTTCACCACTCGCCCGTCCATCTCGAGCGCCACGCCGGCGGCCGCCAACGGGTAGTCGAGCCCTTCCATCTGCAGCACCTCGTAGGTGGCGCTGAGCAGGCTGGGGCTGACCTCGGGAAGCCAGACATGGGTGACGAACTGACCGGGGGTCAGCACGTTGATCCCCTGCTCGGCCGACTTGGGAGTGACGAAGAAATACTCCAAAGGCAGCAGCGTGACCTGATCGGGCGTGGGGCCGACAATGCGGACCTTGGCACCGAGCGCGATCAAAGCGGGGGCAAACCGCGACGCCGAGACGTACTTCGCCGGTCCCTGGTTCCCCAGGATGGCGTGGTAGTCGTTGCGTCCCTCGGCGGGGAGCGACTCGCCCCCCTGGTTCCCCAGCAGGCCGTAGCCATTGCGGAAGTACCAGCAGTTGGGAAGGTGGCACAGGTCACCCCCGAGGGTTCCCTGCGACTGCACCTGGATGGCATGCACGCCGTCGGCCACCTGCGCGAGCGACGGGTGACCCGCCAGCAGCGGATGCACCAGAATCTCGTCGAGGGTGGTGAGAGCCCCCACCATCAGGCCGCCAGTCACCGCGGTCACTCCCTTGAGGGAGCTGATGCGGGTGATGTCGACCACCCGGCGGGGAGTGAGGTGCCCCGCCTTCAGCAGGCTGACCAGGTCGGTGCCACCCGCCAGGACGGCGGTCTGGCCCTCGTGGGCCCGCAGCATCTCGACCGCTTCGGCCTCGGTCTCGGGGCTGGCAAATTCGAAGGAACTCATGCGTTGCCTCCTTTCTTGAGGGCGTCGAGCACGCGCTTGGGGGTGAGGGGAATGACCGGCACGCGAATGCCCGTGGCGTTCGCCACGGCATTCGAAATGGCCGCTCCAGGAGCGATCACCGGCGGCTCGCCCAACCCCACCACGCCGCGGTCGTACTCGCTGGCGGGCTGGTGCATGATCGCCACCAGTTCGCCCACATCGCCGATTCGCGGCAGCTTGTAGTTCTTGAGGTCGGCATTGATGTACCGCCCCGTCTTGTTGTCCATGATCCGCTCTTCGGAGAGCGAGTAGGCGATCCCCATGATCAGCGCCCCGAGCACCTGGCTCTTGGCGGTCAGCTCATCGAGAATCAACCCGCAATCCTGCACGCAGACGAACTTGTGAATGCGGATGTTTCCGGTCTCGGTATCGACCGACAGGTCGACCATCTGCACTCCCCCCACCTGGTCGGAGGTCAGCCCGTCTTTCTTCGGACCTTCCCCCTTGACCACGAGGGGCATCTGCCCCAACAGACTGCACGCCTGCTTCCAGGTGCAGACCTCTTTGTTCCCCGCCAGGATCTTGCCATCCTTGGCGCGGAGCGCGTCGGCCTCCACTTTGTACTTCTCGGCGACCTTGTCGAAGATCGTCCAGAGAGCGTCCTGGGCGGCCCGACGATGGGCTCCCGACACACCACCCACGGTGATGCTGCCCCCCGACGCGGCCGACGGCGGGTACTTGCTCGACCCGAGATTGACCTTCACCCCCGAGAGGGGCAGGCCGAACGTCTCGGCCAGCACGATCGAAATGATCGTCCGGGTTCCGGTGCCGATGTCCTGGCTCCCCAGGAACGTCTCCACCGAACCGTCGGGATGCACCTTCACCTCGCAGGTGCAGGGACCGGCCCCGCCCCCCCAGCGATGCAGGGCCATGCCCAGCCCGCGCTTCACGGGGCCGTTGCCTCCCTGGCCGCGGGGGTGCCACTTTTCCTTCCAGCCAATCGCCTTCGCGGCGATTTCCATTTCCTCGGCATACGTTCCCGCCTTGTCATTCAGCGTGAACTCGAGGTTCTTCAGGAAGAAGTCGTAGCTGTTCATGCCCAGCTTGCCCGCGAGGTCGTCGAGGGCGGTCTGGGTCATGGCGCACAACTGCGGGTGCGGCGGTGCCCGCCAGGCCCGGTTGGGGCCGGTGTTGCATTCCAGCCCTGTCTGCGACTTCCGCGAGTAGGGAAACTTGAACGGATACGGAAGCTGGCCGACGTCGACCCCGCCCCCCGCCATGCCGTCGGTCCCCCAGTGATGGCTGTCCCAGGCGACCACTTTGCCTTCGGCATCGGCCGCCACGGTCACTTCCACAAACCCCGAGGGACGCGTTCCCGCGACCTTCAGTTCCGTCGCCCGGTCGAGCATCAGGCGGACGGGACGGCCCGTTTCCTGCGCCATCTTGGCGGCGGCGAGCCCCCATTCATCCGCCTGGAACTTTGAGCCGAAGCCCCCCCCCTCGTAGTTCCCGGTGATGGTCACGTTGGCCTGTTCGATTCCCAACGGCTCGGCGAACTGACCGGCGGTTCCCGACACGTTCTGCGTCGAGAGATGCACGTCCAGCTCTTCCCCCTTCCATTCACAGTGCGAACCATGCGGTTCGAGACACATGTGACTGATGGTCTGAATGCCGTAGTACCCCTTGTGCACCGCCTTGGCCCCCTTGATGGAGGCGTCGATGGCCGCGTCGATCTCCCCTTCGTTTTGGGTCTCGGCGGCGGCTTCCTTGGCGCTCCCCCGCTCGCGGGCCCGGTCGGCCTTCTTGCCCGCTTCCAGGTCGGCCTCGTCCACAAAGTGCTCCAGCACCTCGTATTCGATCGTGGCCTCGATCGCCTTGACGCCGTCGGCGGCCTGTTCGGCCCGTTCGGCCGCCACGGCGGCAATCAGGTCGCCATCCCAGCGAATCTCGTCGTCGAGTTCCTTGAAGAGATGCACCGCCTTCACACCGGGAACCTTCTTCGCCGCCTCGACATCGATCTTCTTGAGGATCGCGTGGGCGTGCTTGCAGGTGACCAGCTTGGCGAAGAGCGTTCCCTTGGTATTGATGTCGGCCGAGTACTTGGCCGCACCGGTGATCTTGGGGAGCGCATCAATGCGGGTGATTTCCTTGCCGATCAGCACGTTCTGATCGCGGGGACCCCAACCATGCTTGCGTTCAGCCATGTCAGTTGCCTCCCTTCTTCGAGCACTCGAGAGCGGCGGCGATCACGCCGGCGTATGTGCCGCAGCGGCAGATGTTGCCACCCAGCCCCTTGGCGACATCTTCGACCGTGGCATTCGGCTTGGCAGCCACAAACGCCCGCGTGGCGACCACAAACCCGGGGGTGCAATACCCGCACTGGGTGGCGTCATACTTGACGAAGCACTTGGCGACGGGGTCGTTCTCACCCGTGGCCAGTCCCTCGGCGGTCTGGATCTTCTTGCCGACCGCCTGGTGAGCCAGCACGCTGCAGGCGTAGGCCGCCTTGCCGTCGACCAGCACCGTGCACGAACCGCAGTTGGCGGTGTCGCACGCTTCTTTCGCACCGGTCAGGCTGAGGTCGTCCCGCAACACGTCGAGCAGGGTGACCCGGGGCTCGACGGTGACAGAAACCGCCTTGCCATTGATGTTGAGCTGGATGGCCGTTGCCTTGCCAGGGGCCACCTTGGTGCCCGCCTGCTGAGCTTGGGCGGTCTCGGCCACACCCTGGCTGAGGGTGGTGGCGGCGACCGCCGCTCCGGAGCCCCGGAGAAAATCGCGGCGACTGAACCCGGATTTGCTCCGGGCTGTCTCTTCGCGGTGGGAAGGACCTGGATCGGGCATGAATGCTCCTCTCTCTGTCTGAAGAAACCGCACGAGAAGAAAACGGGAGGCCTGCGGAAGAACCTGGTCCCTCCCGGTCTCGACCTCCCCACTGGGGGGCCGGGGCGCTGTACGCGATTGTACCGGCCTGTTCGCTGGTCACAACCGAGGCGGGCAAATTCCCGGCACGACCGGAGAAGTCCCCGGTGCGTCTGGGCAGAATCCATTTCGCATCCCCCCCGTCGTGCAGTATGATGAGTTCACCACAGGGCTTTCCTGCACAGACCGTGGCGCACTTTGGGCCGAACCGCTTGGCCCCGCTTGGTCGGCGCAGGAAGGTGAGTCCCCGCGCTGTTGGATCTGGGGAAGAAAGGTTGTCTCGATGATTGCTCTCCGCCATCTCATGTGCGGACTGCTGGTTTTGGGTGGCACTGCCGCCTGGGCCCAGGACAAAGACGCGGAAAAGGGTGAAAAACCGGCCGCCAAGAAATCGGCGGTGGAACTGAAGGATGCCCGCGGCAAGGCCAGCTACGGCATCGGCCGGAACATCGGCAACCAGTTGAAGAGCGACGAACTGGATGTCGATGTCGCCCTCTTGGCCAAGGGCATTGCGGAAGCGCTCGCCGACATCGAGAATCACCTCTCGGAAGACGACTTCCGCTAGGCGATCACCGAGTTCCAGAAGGCGATGCAGGAGAAGGCCACCTCCAAGAACGACGAATTCCTCAAGAAGAATTCCAAGGAAAAGGGGGTCAAGACCACCGACAGCGGTCTGCAGTACCAGGTGATCAAGGAAGGCAAAGGGAAGAAGCCCACCGCCAAAGACACCGTCGAAGCCCACTACAAGGGAACCCTGCTCAATGGCAAGGTGTTCGACAGCTCCTACGACCGGGGCGAGCCAGCCCAGTTCCCCCTGTCGGGGGTGATCAAGGGTTGGACTGAAGGAGTTCCCCTGATGACGGTCGGCTCGAAGTACAAGTTCTGGATTCCCTCGGACTTGGCCTACGGGCCCCGCGGCCGTCCGCCGGTCATTCCTCCCAATTCCCTGCTGGTCTTCGAAATCGAACTGCTCGATGTCGTCCCCGCCGAGGAGAAGGCGAAATCGGATGAGGACGAAGACGAAGATCTCGACCTGAAGGTCAATAAGAAGGTCGGCAAGTCATGGTGTTGGGGAGAGTTCGCCGGATCCCCCGGCGAACAGCTCCCCTGCACGGTGCCCCTTGCGGCCCGTTGGAGTTGTTCATCCGCCAGGAACTCTTCACCGAGTTTCGGGCGGATTGCATTTTCGCCTGGGGCCGCTCGCGGCGATCAGCGACGCTCCAGGTTCCACGGTTGGCGCGCATCCCGAATCGACCCGATCGGCCAATCAACCGCGGTCGGCAGCGGCGCCGGCAGTCGACCGGTCAAGAGCCGTCGCGCACACCCGGGGTGTCCACCCGAGCCGTCTTGCCCTGCAGAACGAATCGAAGTCGCCCAGTTCCGCTTTGTCGCGCGGTTGAACTCCCGGCGGCAAGAGGCCCAACGCAAACAGGCCGGGGTGGATTGCCCCCCCGGCCTGTCAGGTGACCCGATGAACCGCTTGTCGCGGCCGTCTGGAGAATCCACGCCCGCGGCTCACTCGCCGAACCACGACTCCCGCCAGGGCCATACCCGCAAGAACCACGGTTGAGGGCTCGGGACAGTTCGAAAGAACCCACTCTCCGGTGATCATCGTACCGTTCGCATCGATGGCGAGGAATTGGGTGCGAGTCACCTGCAAGTAATCGGCCAGAGCGCCGTTCTGCCCAAAGATGGCGCCGTAATCAATCATGAACACCGGCAGGACAGGATCGTCACACAGGGTCAACCGCGGATAAGATCCGGAATAGTCGATGTCATTGACCTCGGCCAACTGAATGGTACCGAGCGTCATTGTCAACAGATTCGAGGTCGACGAGTCGAAGGGGATGATCCCCGGAGAGATCGCCGTCGTGTCATCAAAGGTGGCCTGCAGCGAGATGGGATCGCCAACGTTCAGTCCAAACAGATTCCCCGCATCGGCCGTCAGGACGGAACCATTGATGGTCACATTCTGAATGGCTCCTTCCGCCAAGCCCCCCAGTGCCAGAGCGTAGACTCCCACCAACAACAGGC